>DASTFH010000095.1:0-13877 GCA_035708725.1 Gemmatimonadales bacterium
GTGACGTCACGCTGCCGCGCGAATCCGCGCGCGTGAGGTTCTGGTCCAGCTGCAGCCAGAGGAAGCGGAGCGAGTCGGGGCTCTCGTTGGTGTAGGTGATGACGACGTGGCCCTCGATGGCGTGGGCCTGGTCGTCGAGCCTGGCATCGATGGCGTAGTCGGCGCGATTCTGCCAGTACCCGGGCCCCGGCGAGCCATCGGCACTGCGATACTGCGTCCCCCGCTCTGCCATGAAGAGCGGGTCGAATACCTGGCGCGCGTCATAGCGCGACGGCGGCTTCGATTGGGCCGCGAGCGGTGCGGGTGCGAAGAGCGCGGGCAGGGACAGGAGCAGCAGGAGCTCGGCGATTGTGCCGGCACGCGGGTGGCGCATGCGGGTGGGGCCTCGGATTCGGGAACGTGGGGGATCTGGGAATTAAGTCGGGAAGGCGGGAAGACGGGATGGGCGGGATGGGCGGGATGGGCGGGATGGGCGGGATGGGCGGGATGGGCGGGATGGGCGAGCCGAAGCTCACCCGTTCGTCACCCTCGCGAAAGCGAGGGTCCATGAGGGACCCAGGAATGGTGATTCACCACGGGTGGGCCCTCATGGATTCCCGCTTGCGCGGGAATGACGAACATGAAAGCTCCTGCCCATCTTGCCCGTCCTGCCCGTCTTGCCCGCCCTGTCGAAGGGAACCAAATCCCTCCCCCGGCGTCGGACAGATATGAGGCCAGTTGGCCCTCCTACCATCCACCACCGGAGGCAGATATGCGTTCCCCCCTTGCCGTTGCCGCCCTCGCGCTGGCGCTCGGCGCCACTTCGCTGCATGCTCAGGCGAAGGCCATCGTGGCTCTCCCGGACAAGATGACCTGGGGTTCGGCGCCAGCCATTCTCCCCGCAGGGGCAAAGCTGTCGGTGCTCGAGGGCGACCCCACCAAGGCGGGCCCCTATACCATGCGGCTGTCCATGCCCGATGGCTATCGCATCCCGCCCCATTTTCATCCAGGCGTGGAGCACGTCACCGTGGTCGAGGGAACCTTCCTCGTGGGCATGGGTGGCAAGTTCGACTCGGCAAAGCTGACGCCGTTGCCCGCCGGCACCTTCGCCGCGCTCCAGCCCGGCATGCAGCACTTCGCTGAAGCCAAGGGAACCACGGTCATCCAGCTGCACGGGACAGGTCCATGGAGCATGACGTACGTCAACCCGGCCGACACGCCCAAGGCCCAGGCAGAGTAGAAATGGTTGCCGAGGCCGAGGAGCACCGCTGGTTCGAGCAGGCCGTCCAGGCGCTGCTCCCGGAACTCTTCGGCGTGGCTCGTCGGCTCACCCGCAACCTGGCTGACGCCGAGGACCTGGTCGCGGAAGCGATCGCCAAGGGATGGCTCGCGCGGGCCACCCTTCGCGAGCGCGACCGCTTTGCCGGATGGATGATCCGCATCCTCACCAACCTGTTTCTCAGCCAGTACCGGTTCGAGGCACATCATCCCCACGAGCCGCTGGAGACTGAAGGCGAATTTTCGCTGTTTGAGCGCATGCACCAGCCGTTCCTGCTGTGGTGGAGCACGCCGGAGCAGGAATTCCTGGATCGCCTCCTGCGGGAGGATCTCGTTCGTGCGATCGAGGCGCTCCCGGAGCCGTTCCGGATCGTGGTGACGCTGGCTGATGTCGAGGAACTCTCCTACGCCGAGATCGCGACACTGCTTGAGATTCCCATCGGCACCGTGCGCTCGCGACTGGCGCGAGCGCGCGGACGGTTGCAGAAGGCACTCTGGGACCATGCCTGCCAGGCGGGCCTGCGGAAAGAACAGAAGGAGGTAGGACCCGAATGACCGATGAAGCACCCATGACCTGCGAGGCGGCGCTGCGGCTGCTCGCGGAATTCCTCGACGGCGAGCTGGGCGATGCGCGACACCAGGAGGTCGAGCATCACCTCGCCGCCTGTCGCAGCTGCTATTCGCGGGCTGAGTTCGAGCGGCGCCTCAAGGCGGAAATCGGAGCGCTGCGAAGGGAAGAGATCTCGCCGGCGTTCGATGCACGAGTGCGCCAGCTGCTCGATTCATTTTCGACCTCGCCCCACGGCCCTGCCGGCGGGTCCTGACCAGGGAGCACATGATGGTTGCCATCATATCGAACCAGCGTGAAGTCATCTTCGACGCCGTTCGCCGGATGTACACCGATGTGGCCACCGACCCGGCGCGGGAATTCCATTTTCCCACCGGCCGTACGGCGTGCGAGTTCGTCGGTTACCCCGCACATCTGCTCAATGTGATCCCGCCGAGCGCGGTCGAATCATTCGCAGGCGTCGGGTATCCCTTCGCGGCCGACGTCATGCAGCCGGGGGATGTGGTGCTGGACATCGGGTCGGGATCAGGAACCGACGCGCTCATCGCCGCGAACCTGGTCGGGCCTGGGGGCCGGGTCATCGGACTCGACATGACCGAGGCGATGCGGGAGAAGCTGCAGGCCAATGTCGGCCTGGCAGGTGTCGCCAACGTCGAAATCCTCGCGGGAAACGCCGAGGCGATCCCGCTGCCGGATCGATCGGTGGACGTGGTGACCAGCAACGGCGTGCTGAACCTGGTGCCCGACAAGGCACGGGCGTTCAGGGAGATCGCGCGGGTGCTGCGGCCAGGGGGGCGCCTGCAGCTGGCGGACATCGTGGTGAAGTCACTGCCGTCGGATGCCTGCCGCGCGAATCCGGAATTGTGGGCCGAGTGCATAGTCGGGGCGAGCACGGCGGAGAGCTACATTGCCGGCCTTGAAGCGGCGGGCTTGCATTCGGTAACGATCCTGGACCAGCGCGACTATTTCGCCGGCAGCTCCAGCGCGGAGACGCGGAAGGTCGCGGGCTCCTTCGGCGCGTATTCGTTTGTGCTGAGGGCCACGGTGTAGGACGCGGGCCGCGGAACGCAGGACGGACCGAAGCTCATCCGTTCGTCACCCCAGCGAAAGCTGGGGTCCATGAGGGCCCAAGGCATGGTGATTCACCACGGGTGAGCCCTCATGGATTCCCGCTTGCGCGGGAATGACGAACATATAAGCTCCTGCCGTCCTGCTCGCCCTGCTCGCCCTGCTCGCCCTGCTCGCCCTGCTCGCCCTGCCCGTCCTGTCTCCCCTGCCCCCACCGCCGTATATTCATCCCTGACCCCACCCCAAAGCAGAACAGCCATGGCCGACCTCCAATCCCGGGTGCAGGAATGCCTCGCCTCCACCTACACACTGGAGCGCGAGCTGGGCGGTGGCGGCATGTCCCGGGTCTTTGTGGCCCAGGAAAACCGCCTTGGCCGACGGGTGGTGGTCAAGCTGCTCTCCCCTGACCTGGCGGCCGCCCTCTCCACCGGCCGGTTCGAGCGCGAGATCCAGGTCGCCGCATCGCTCCAGCAGGCCAACATCGTCCCGGTGCTCGCCGCCGGCGAGGTGGATGGCCTTCCCTATTACACCATGCCGTTCGTGGAAGGCGAGAGTCTGCGGGCCCGGCTGGGGCGCGGGCCGCTTGGCATCGCCGAGGTCGTGAGCATCCTGCGCGACGTCTCGCGCGCCCTGTCCTACGCCCACGAACGCAACGTCGTCCATCGCGACATCAAGCCCGACAACGTGCTCCTCTCGGGCCACACCGCGGTGGTCACCGATTTCGGCATCGCCAAGGCCATCGCGGCCGCCGCCGAAGGGCCGGCCGGCGCCACCATCACCCAGCTCGGGACTGCCGTGGGCACCCCGACGTACATGGCGCCCGAACAGGCCGCGGGCGACCCGGCCACCGATCACCGCGCCGACATCTACGCCTTCGGCTGCATGGCGTACGAGCTGCTCGCCAACCGGCCGCCCTTCGCCGACCTGCCGCCGCATCGCCTGCTGATCGCCCACATGAGCGAGATGCCGAAGCCGGTGAGCGAGCTGCGTCCCGACTGCCCGCCGGCGCTCGCGGCGCTGGTGATGCAGTGCCTGGCCAAGTCGCCGGAGTCGCGTCCGTCGAGCGCCACCGAGCTGCTGGCCCGGCTCGACGCGGTGGCCTCGCCATCGGGCTCGGGCGCCGCATTGCCGGCAATCCTCATGGGCGGGCGCCACACCGTCTGGCGCGCGCTCGCCATCTACGCCGCCGCGTTCCTGGCGGTAGCCATCCTGGCGCGGGCCGCCATCATTGCCATCGGCCTCCCCGACTGGGTCTTCTCCGGCGCGCTGGTGGTGATGGCGCTGGGGCTCCCGGTGGTGCTCTTCACCGCCTACACGCAGTATGTCGCCCACCGCGCCGCCGCTGCCACGCCCACGTTCACCCCAGGCGGCACCCGGTCGCTCTCGGCGGGACAGGGAACGATGGCGACGCTGGCAATCAAGGCGATTCCCCACGTCTCCTGGCGCCGCACTGCTCGCGGCGGGATCATCGCGCTGAGCGCGTTCGCCCTGCTCATCGTGGGCTACGTGGTGACGCGCGCGCTTGGCATCGGACCGGCCGCGTCGCTGCTGTCGTCCGGAAAATTCTCCGCCAGCGACCGGGTGGTGGTGGCGGCGTTCGATGCGCCGGGCGCCGATTCCTCTCTCGGCAGCACCATCGCCGAGGCGGTGAAGACCAACCTGTCGCAGAGCAGCGCGGTGCGTGTGCTGCCCACCAGTGCCGTGGTGGCCACGCTCGAGCAGATGCAGCGCTCGGACACGGCGAGGGTGGACTACGCCACCGCGCGAGAGATCGCGCAGCGCGCCGGCGCCAAGGCGGTGGTGACGGGCAGCATCGTGCCAGCCGGGAACGGCTATCTGGTGACCGCCAAGCTGATCGAGGCGACGACGGGAAACGACCTGGCGTCATACACCGAATCAGCCAGGGACGCGGGTGACCTCATTCCGGTGGTGGATCGTCTCACCAAGTCGCTTCGCAGGAAGATCGGCGAGTCGCTCAAGTCGGTGCACGACGCGCCCCGGCTCGACCAGGTGACCACCGCCTCGCTCGGCGCGCTCAAGAGCTACACCGAGGGCCTGCACGCCAACGACGTCGTGGGCGACTACCCCGCCGCGATCCAGGATTTCCGCGACGCCATCCGGCAGGACAGCAACTTCGCCATGGCCTGGGTGCAGCTCTCCTACTCGCTGTCAGCCCAGCGCGGCCCGGGCGCGGCGGCGGCGTCTGATTCGGCGCTCACCCAGGGCTTTCTGCGGCGGAACCGGCTGCCCGAGCGGGAACGCGCCAACGTGGAGGGCACGTACTACTGGCAGGTGGCAAACGACCGCAAGCTCGCCCTGCCGTCACTGCGGCGCGCGGTGGAGCTCGACTCCACCAATGTTGACGCCGCCAACAACCTCGCCATCGTTCTCTCCGGCACCAGGGACTATGATGGAGCGGAGCGGATGTATCACCTGGCGATCGCCGGCGACCCCGGGAATGGCACCCTGCTCACGAACCTGGCGGGGTTGTACACGGCGATGGGCCGGCATGCATCGTTCGACTCGGTGATGGCGGTGATGCAGCGCGACAGCATCCCCTTCCCGACCGCACCGCAACGCTTCGGCGAAATGCTCGCCCGGCACGAGTACGAAGCAGCGTACAAGTACGCCCGCGCCGCCGCCGATGCCGATACGACACCGCCGCGCGGGAAGGCACTGGCGCTCAACTCCGCGGTGATGACGGCCGCGCTCCGCGGACAGTTGCGGGAGGCCGAACGACTGTACCCTGCTTCGGTGGACGCCATGGCCCGGGCGCTTGGCAGTACGACCAGCCCCTACCGCACGGCCTACTTCCACACGATGGTGGACGGCGAGTTGCGCGGCAACACGGCACGCCAGATCGCGATGCTCGACTCGACCCGGCGCGCACATCCCGTGGGATCGGAGCCGGTCGGAAGCGAGCAGAGCATGTTCCTGGTGCTGAGCTATGCGAGCGCGGGGGCGCCAGCCAGGGCGCGCGAGGTGATGAATCAGTGGGAAGCCCGGCTCGACTCGCTCGGGCGCCGCCAGAATCATGTCTGGCTGATGTTGCTGAACGGCACGGTTGCGCTGGCGGAGGGGAAGGCCGACAGCGCAGTCGAGTACTACCGTCGCGCCGACTTCGATGCCGATGGCTTGCCAAGCTCTGCGGGCACGGTGTGGTCGCCCCTCCTCGTCGGGCTCGCGTTCGACCGCGGTGGCCAGGCCGACTCGGCACGCAAGTACCTCACCCAGTACGCCGAGATGGCGGGAACCGGGCACGTCCAGGCGGACCCATACTACATGGCGCCTTCCCTCCTTCGCCTGGGCCAGCTCTACCAGAGTGCCGGCGACACGGCACGTGCCATGGATTACTATGGGCGGTTCGTGCGGGTCTGGAAGGACGCCGATCCCGACCTGCAGCCGCGGGTCACTGAAGCGAAGAAGGCGATGGCGGAACTGGTGCCAGACAAGGGCAGGTAGAGAGGGACGAGGGAGCCGAAGCTCGCACGATCGTCACCCCAGCGTCACCCCGGTTTTCACCGGGGTGACGGGGTCCATGAGGGCTCTGGGCATGCCACTTCACCCACGTGGCGCGTCCAGCGTGATGAATCAGCGCGGGTGAGCCCTCATGGATTCCCGCTTGCGCGGGAATGACGGACAGGCAAGCTCCTGCTCGCCCCGCTGCTGCGACATCGTTCCCGGGCGACGCAGTCGGTCGCGGTCGAAGCGGCAGCGTGAGGGGATGTGGGTCGTCCAGGGTCCAGGGTCCCGGGCATCGGAGCTTACCCGTTCGTCATTCCTGCGAAAGCAGGAATCCATGAGGGCTCACCCGTGGTGAATCAGCATGCCCGAGGCCCTCATGGACCCCCGCTTTCGCGGGGGTGACGAACAGGCGGGCTTCAATTCGCCGATTCGGCAAGCTCGCAGCTCTCAACTCTCAACTCTCAACTCCTCATGCCCCTCCACGGCGACACCCTCGACGCCTCCCTGACCGTTTCCGATCTCGACCGGAGCGCCAGCTGGTACACCACCATCCTCGGCTTCACCATCGACCGCCGACACGAACGTGACGGCACGCTGATGGCGGTGTCGCTCAAGGCCGGCGCGGTCCGCCTCCTCCTCTCCCAGGACGACGGCAGCAGAGGCCAGGATCGAGCGAGAGGGGAAGCGCTGTCGCTCCGCATCACCACGCGCCAGGATATTGACGCGCTGGCCGCATCAATCAAGGCCCAGGGCGTCGCCCTCGATACGGAACCGATGAGTGCGCATGGCTACCGGGTTTTCCGGTTGCATGACCCCGATGGGTTCCGGTTCACGGTGTCGTCGCCACAGGAGGCATGAGGCTTGGGACATGGGGCCTGTGGTATAAGTAGATCCGCAGATTTCGCAGATTGCGCAGATTGACCACGGAGGACCGTGGGTCCTCGGAGCCACCGGTGTCATCTGCATCATCTGTCTAATCTGTGGATCAATCGGCGGATCACGCAGCGTAATTTGCTGGCAAATCGACGTTATCCAGGGACTCAAGGAGGCCAGGTCATGGCAGGTACCCGCTCGCCCGTCACCTCTCGTCTCGCGATTCCTGCCATGCTCCTGCTCAGTGTGACCAGCTGCAGCCCGCAGCCTGCCGCAAGCCAGCCCCGGACGATTACCATTGCGGCACACGACTACGCCTTCGTGCTGCCGGATTCTCTCGGACCCGGCGCGACCGCCTTCCGCCTCGAGAACGTGGGCAAGGTGAGGCACGAGGCGTTCGTCCTGCTGCTGAAACCAGGCCTCGATATGGCCCAGCTCTTCGACACCGTGAAAGTCACCGGAAGCCCGGAAGCAGCAGTGGACGAGACGCTCGGCGTCCTCATGGCCAGGCCCGGGGTGACATCCTCCGGCACCCTCCTCGCGGACCTCCTGCCTGGGCGCACCTACGTGCTGGTGTGCACGTTCACGGACGGTCCTCAGCAGCGCCCCCATTTCGAACTCGGGATGGTTGCGAGCCGCACAATTGCCACGCCGTAGCGCAGAACTCACAGGCAACTCGTCATGACGAAACACCGCATCTACACCACCAGCGTCGCAAGCGTCTATCGGCATTACGTGGCGAAAGCGGAAAGGAAGGGACGCTCGAAAGCGGAAGTTGATACGATCATTCGCTGGCTGACAGGCTACGACCAGAATGAACTGGACGGCCACCTCGCGACGGGTACGGGCTTCGAGACCTTCTTCGCAAGGGCTCCGAGCATGAACCCGTCGCGAAGCCTGATCAAGGGTGTTGTCTGCGGTGTGCGGGTCGAGGAGGTCGAAGAGCCCCTCATGCGGGAAATCCGGTACCTGGACAAGCTGATAGATGAATTGGCACGAGGGAAGGCGATGGAGAAGATCCTGCGGGAGTAGGGCGTAAGGCTTGGGGCATGAGGCCCCTATGCCCCATGCCCCATGCCCCATGCCCTCTCACAAAGGCGTCGACACCCCGAGCTTGAACCCGTCCAGGTCCCGGAACTGGAACATCCTCGCGCCCCAGGGCCTGTCGGCCGGCTCGCTGAGCAGTTCGCCGCCGGCCGCCTTGATCCGCGCCGCCGCCGCATCCACATCCGCAGCCGATTCAACGTTGAGCTGGAAGTAGCAGCCCTGCCCCTTGACGCGGTCCCAGCCAAGCTTCCCATCCTCCTGGTTGAGGATGATGCGGATCTGGCCCGCCGTCATCACCGCGCCACCCGGCTTGCCGTCACGGTCGTATGTCTGCTGGACCGCAAACCCGAGCACGTCCCGGTACCAGCGCATGGAGGCCTCGACGTCTCGGCAGGTGAGCGAACAACCCAGGGTGCTGGCATGAAGTGCAGCGGCGATGTTGGTCATGGTTTCCAGGGACGAGGGACCAGGGACTAGGAACTAGGAACTAGCGATTTCAAGGTAATGGCACACAGCGCGTGGCGCTCAGCGCCCAGCGCATAGCGCATAGCGCTAGCGGCGCGCGGCGAGGCGTACCGTAAGATCGGGACGTCACGGGTCACGGGTCACGACCTGCGACCCGCGACCCGCGACCTGCGACTCCCTCAAGGCAGCACTGCCACCTGGCTCAAGTCCGCGGCCATGGCCTTCGCCGCCACGGCGCGGCCGAGCGCGAGTCCCGCCTCCATGTCGAAGCGATAATGGATGCCGGCATACAGGCGAGAGAGACTGGCCTCCAGCGCCGCCGCGTCCACTCGCTCCCGCTCATTCGGGAACTCGGCCCTCAGCACGCCTGACGCCGAACCCGAGACGCAGGAATGCGCCGATGGATAGGAGGGATGCGGCGGCAAGCCGACCGGCAGCGTGATGCCGGGGTCAGCCTGCGGCGGCCGGATAAACCAGTAGGTGTACTTCGCGTCGAAGCAGCCGACCAGCCCATCGAACACCGCACCGTTCATGAGGAACATGATCCGGGCGGCCTTCGCATCCGAGACGCGATAGGTCCGGATCAGCTCGACCGCGAGGTTGTTGAATACCGCGTTCCGCCGCCCCGACTGCTGCAGGTTCCAGTACGTGGCAATATCCAGCTGCTCCGCCGTCCGCGTGTCGGAGATCTGGCGAATTTCTGCCAGCGCGGTCAGGTACGCCGGCGAGCCGAAGGCCGGCGGCGGTCCTGGCCGGAACTCGTCGGCTGACGCCAGGAAGAACGGACGCGCCCCGTAATTGCCCCGCACGATCGGCCCGCCGTTCCAGACCCAGTATCCGGGCCCGATCGGCGGCGTCCCCGGATCGGCAACACCCACCTGGTCGCCCGCCGCGAACTCGAGAACGCGCGCGCCAATGTCGCGGCCCATCGCCTCGCCAGCCGCGAAGTCGGCATGCTTGGCGCCAGGCCACGGGTCTGCCGCTTCCTGCGCGTCGAGCGCGGCCTCGATCTGCGTGACCTGGCCGGGGAAGAATGCATCGAGCACGGCCGCCGACGCGCCCGCGATGGCCGCCGAAGTCGGCGGATGAGGCTGGGTCGCTTCCGCGGCCTCCGCCGCGCGGAACTGCGCAAGCGACAGGTAGGCATAGAGGCGAACGGCGTCGATCGGGGTCTGGTCGGCCAGGGCGGTCGCCAGTTCGTTCCACGCGGCCGTGGCGCCTGCATCCCAGAACTTGACCGCACTGGCCTCCGCCGACGTCCCGGCGGCGGGCCCGGTGGCTGGTGCGCCCGGTTCGCTGCACGCAGCCGCGAGCAGGGCCCCCGCCGCGATGGCGAGTGCCCGGGTATAGTGTGACATCCTGTCCTCCCTGGAAATAGATGATGGCGGCCCGCCGCACAGGGGGCGCGGGGGCTCTGGCGACGCCCCGTACCGGGCGTACATTGATTCGCTAACGCCCATCCATTACCCCGTCGTCACCCCGACGTCACTTCGGCATGCCGGAGCCGGATCACTCCCCCTGGGAGGGCGCGATGCTCGAGTTGCGTACGCTGGGCGGCCTGGAACTACGCCGGGCTGGCGATGGGCCGTCCGCGCCAGTCGCATTGCAGACCAAGCGACTGGTCCTGCTGGCACACCTCACGTCCGCGCCTTCCGCTGGTTTCCGCCGCCGTGACTCGGTCCTCGCCCTCTTCTGGCCCGACCTCGATCAGGAGCATGCCCGTGGCGCGCTCCGCCAGGCGCTCCACACCCTCCGGAGCACGCTCGGCGAGGGCGTGATCCGTGCCCGGGGCGAGTCGGAAATCGGGGTCGATGGATCCATGCTCCAATGGGACGCGCAGCAAATGGCCGTTGCGCTCGAGGCGGGGCAGCACGCCGCCGCACTCGCGCTCTATCGCGGCGAATTTCTCGACGGCGTCTTCGTCGCCGGCGCGTCACCGGAACTGGAGGAGTGGGTCGCCGGCGAGCGGACCCGCCTTCGCCAGCTGGCGGCGCGGGCTGCGTGGGGAGTGGTGGAGAAAGCAGCCGGCCGCGCGGAGGTGGGAGACGCCGTACGACACGCGGTCCGCCTGAGCGGGGCCGACGAGTCGGCCCTGCGACGCGGGATCACGCTGCTTGACCGGCAGGGCGACCACGCCGGCGCCATCGCGCTGTACGAAGAGTTCGCCCAGCGCATGGCTCGTGACCTCGAGGCCGAGCCGTCGACGGAGACGAGAGCGATGATCGCGTCGCTGCGTTCGCATGTGGCCCCTGCGGTTGCAGAGAAGACGACGCCCGAAGTCTCCGAGGTTATTCCGCCGGCTGGCGAGGTTCCCTGCGAACCGACTCCGCCAGCCCGCAGCCGGCGGCTGACCATCGCCGTCGCGGTCCTCGGGATCGCGGCGCTCACGATCGTTGCCCTCCGCCTCAGCCCAGACGCAAAACGGCCCGGTGAATCCAACGTTGTCGCCGTGGCACCCTTCCAGCTGTCAGGCGCTGATACCTTGCATGCCTGGATGCAGGAGGGAATGGTCGATCTGCTGACCATCCGTCTTGCGGGATCCGGTGGTCTGAAGCTGGCCGACGCGGCCACGATGATCTCATCGTGGCGGCGGAATGCATCGCACGAATCGGGCGTGGACCCGATGGAATCGGCGCGGCGCCTTGCAACGGGCGCCGGCGCCGGATGGGTCGTGGCGGGAAGCGTGGCTGGCAGTGCCGATCGGGTGATTCTGAGCGCGAGCCTCCAGGCCGTGGCGAGTAGCCGGACCGTTGCCCGCGCTTCAGCGGAGGGTCCTGCTGACAGCTTGCCAGCGCTGGTAGACCGTCTCGCTGTCCAGCTCCTCGGGGGCGGCGCCGGCCTCGATGACGATCGGCTCGCGTCGCTCACCAGCGCATCGTTCCCGGCGATCAGGGCATATCTGGACGGTCGCGCCGCTTTCCGCCGTGGCCGTCGCGATCAGGCGCTGATCCAGTTTCGGAAGGCATTGTCTCTCGACTCGAACTTTGCGCTCGCGGGGCTGGAACTGGCCCGGGTGGCAGCGTGGGCGGGCACGGAGGAAGACACCAGACTCGGGACACAACGGGCCCTGGCCGGCCGGCAGCGCCTCGGGGCCTCGGATCGTGCGTATCTCGATGCGTGGGCCGCGACCTCTCACGACGCATCGGAACTGTTCCAGGTATGGAATGCAGCCGTGACTGCGCAACCCAACCGCGCCGAGACATGGTACTCGCTCGGTGACATCTACTTCCACGTCGGTGCGCTCGCGGGAATCGAGGATGCGCTGGTTCGCGCCGAGGCAGCCTTTCGCCAGGGGTGGCGGCTGGACTCGGCTGCGTCCGCGGGAGTGCTGGACGAACCGTTCGTCGCCGAACCGGTCGAGCACATGATCCAGCTGGCCCACTTGAGGCGGGACACCGCCGAAGTACGTCGCCTAGTTGCGCTCGTGATTGCGGCGGATTCGTCGAGCAGCCTGGCGCATGCACTCGGATGGCATCAGGCGATGCTGGCAGGAACGGCCGCCGGGAACGAGAGCCGGCGCCGGATCGAAACCGCCGACCAGCGCGGGGTCATGCTGCTTTCATTGTTTATCACATGGACCGGTGAGGGTGTGTCCGATTTTCCGCGAGCGTTCGAGGCCGACCGACGCTGGCTCGCCCTGCACGATCCAGGCTACGCGGAATTCGCGCTCACCGTATACGCGCTGACCCGGGGCCGGCCCAGTGAGGTGCCGGCAGGAGCCATGCGCCCGGAGCGGAGGCCGAGGGCGGCCCAGCGAGCCTGGCTGAGATATGCGCTCTGGTGGGATGGGGATACCACGGGTACCACCGCCGTGATTCGGGCACTCGAAAGCCATGCCGACAAGGCGCCTGTCACCGCCGATGAAGAGCGCGAGAAGGTGCTCGACCTCTGCGCCATCGGCCTGTGGCATGCGATGCAGGGAGACTATCCCTCCGCGCAGGGTGCCGGGCGCGAGCTCGGCTCGGCACGACTGAGCGGCCTGGTGGAAGACGATTTCATGCGCGTCGCAAACCATGCCACGCTCTGCGCCGCGCTCATCGATGCGACCGTAGCCACCGGACTGGGATCACCCGACAGCCGAGCGAAGGTCCTGGTGGCCGACTCGCTCGCGCGGCACCTGATCTTCACCATGGCTGAACCGCCCCGGCTTCCGGAAACGAACCTGGTCCTCGCCCGGCTGTGGGAGGCGCAGGGCGACCTTCCGCTCGCCCTCGCCGCCGTGCGCCGCCGCGGCTCCTCCTTCCTGGAAGCACCCTACTTCATAACTACCTTCCTCCGGGAGGAAGGCCGGCTCGCCGCGCTCACCGGCGATACTGCCTCTGCCATCCGCGCGTACCGGCACTACCTCGGCCTGCGCTACGATCCCGAGCCCGGTCTTGTGCCCGAGGTCGAGCGCGTGCGCGGGGAGCTGACGACGTTGACGCGGCCGAAGGCCGCATCGAATTAGCCCCCAGACGGTCCCACGCGGCTAACAGCCGCGACAGAGACGGGGTCCACGTGAGGAGATTCTGCGAGCACGAAATATCCCTCGGCCTCCTAGTCACCCAGTATTTCCAGCATTCGTTGCAGGTCCGGATCGTCGGGCGCGTGGTCAAGGCGCTCCCGCACAATTTCCCGCGCCGACATGTCGGGGTGCCATCCCTTGATATCGGGATCGGCGCCGCAGCGCATCAGCGACTCGACCACCGGGACCCATGCATTCCCCACCGCAATGTTGAGCACTGGCGAATCCCAGATCAGCGTGTTCACGTCGAACCCGCGCGAGGCCATGTATTCCATCACGGCCGAGCGGCCGTTGAGCATCGCGACGAAGAAGGCCTGGAGGAGAACTTCTTCATCACTCGGATCAGGATGCATGGGGAGGCCCCGCTGGCCGACGATATCGAACTCGGGACGCAAGCGGTGCGCGGCGGGGGTGGGCCTGCCCTTGGCGTCGAGCGACTGCCGCACTCCGTCCACGTCACCGAGTCCCGCTGAAATCCAGAGCGCCTGACGCGGCGTGGCGCGGGCGGCGAGCACATCCACCGCTTCACCATTCCAGTAGCGGATGAGCGCATGCTCCAGGACCGGAAGGCCGTTCGGAGCCACCCAGTTCGGATCAGCGCCCCGGTCGAGCAGGAACTGGACGATTTCG
>DASTFH010000096.1:0-9582 GCA_035708725.1 Gemmatimonadales bacterium
ACCCGAAGATCACGTACCCTGCCCCGGATTCGACGGCGAGCACTTCCTGGCTTGTGGCCAATCAGCTCGCGGACAGTGAGCTCGCATCGGGGCGATGGCGCGGCCTTCCGCAGGCGACCGTACTTCGGTTCGAGGCAGCCGACTCAATGGACCTGTTCCATCCTATGGAGGAAATCGCGTCTCCAGAGGACGTGGCGCGGCTTCGCTCCCAGGCCGGGAGAGCTCCGTTCCTGGTTTTTCCCGAGGACCGCCTGCACGCCATCCGCATGCGGCACCAGCTACCGCAGCGGTGGGCGAACACGAGCCCGGATAGAGCGGTGGTCGCCGCCGCCGACCGGGGTGAGTTCCTGAGCTTCCAGCTTGGCGTGTGGGCGCTGGACACGCTGGACAGCGTGAGCGTCACATTCTCCGGCCTTACGGGCCCTGCCGGATCGCGGATCAGTGAGGCCCAGTTCAGCTCGTTCGACACCCGCGGCGTAAACTGGCAGGGCAAGGCGTTTGATCGTCGCGTGACGGTCGCAGCCGGAGACGTCCAGCCGCTCTGGTGCGGCGTGCTGGTGCCGGACGCCGCCGCCCCCGGCGACTACCACGGCAGTGTCACCGTCTCGGCGGCCGGGCACCGGATTACCCTCCCCATTCGGCTCACGGTGATGCCGCACTTGATCGCCGATCACGGTGATGACGATCCATGGCGACTTTCCCGGCTCCGATGGCTCGACTCTCGCCTTGCCCTCGACAGCGGGCTGGTGAAGCCATTCAC
The DNA here is from genome assembly GCA_035708725.1 of Gemmatimonadales bacterium. Taxonomy (GTDB): domain Bacteria; phylum Gemmatimonadota; class Gemmatimonadetes; order Gemmatimonadales; family GWC2-71-9; genus CAMLHP01. Next base: position 761 of record DASTFH010000096.1, read on the forward strand.
ACCCGTGGCCGTGCGCGGAATGACGCTCGATGTCCTCGGCCGGCGCGTCACGCTCACGCCGAGCGGACTCCCGGCACAGATCGAGAGCTTTTTCACCTCGGCCATGACCGGAATCGGCACGAAAGGCCGCTCGATCCTGGCGGGGCCAATTGCGCTCACGGTGACAGGCACAGACAGCGCTCCGCTCACCTGGAATAGCACGGACTTTCGCATGCTCCGTGAGCTGCCGGGCGCTGCCGTGTGGCAGGCGACGTCACAATCGGGCGACCTCGCCATGCACCTTCGCGCCGAGCTGGATTTCGATGGCGCCATCGAGTACCAGATCGGTCTCGTCTCGACGCAGGACCTGGCCGCGGCGGACGTGGCCCTCGACATCCCGCTTCGCAGCGACGTAGCCCGCTACCTGATGGGCATGAACGAGAAGGGTGGGCGGGCGCCGGATTCCTACGACTGGCAGTGGAACGTCAAGCGCAACCAGGACGCCGCGTGGGTGGGCGACGTCAATGCCGGCCTGCAGTTCACCCTCAAGGACAACCACTACATTCGGCCGCTCAACACCAATTTCTACCAGCTGCGTCCCCTGGTGATGCCCGAGTCATGGGACAATGGCGGCAAGGGCCGGTGTCACTTCGCGCGCCAGCGCGACCAGTACCGGATCCGTTGTACCAGCGGCCCGCGTACCTTCAGCGCCGGCGACACGGTACGTTTTGATCTCCGGCTCCTCATTACACCGTTTCATCCGATCAATCCGGCGGCGCACTTCAGCACCCGTTATTTCCATGCCTACGAACCGATCGACACGGTCAAGGCGGCGGGTGCCAACGTGATCAACGTGCATCACGCGACTGACATCAATCCGTTCATCAACTATCCCTTCCTGCGGCCGGGAGCGATGAAGGCCTACGTTGATTCGGCGCACGCAGCCGGGATGCGGGTGAAGATCTATTACACGGTCCGGGAGCTCACCAATCGGGCGCCTGAGTTGTGGGCACTGAGAAGCCTGGGCACCGATGTGCTCGCGGGCGGGCCGGGTGGCGGGCATTCCTGGCTGCAGGAGCATGTGGTCGAGAACTACATCCCCGGCTGGGTCGTGCCGGAGCGGCGGGACGTGGCGCTGGTGACAAGTGGCATCTCGCGCTGGCACAACCACTACATCGAAGGGCTCGACTGGCTTGCCAGGCACGTGGGCATCGACGGCCTCTACCTGGACGATGTTGCCTTCGACCGGATCACCATGCAGCGAATCCGCCGCGTGCTCGAACGCAGCCGGCCTGCCCCGCTGATCGACCTGCACTCGGCCAACCAGTACAACCCGAATGACGGCTTTGCCAGCAGTGCGAACCTGTACCTGGAACACTTCCCCTACATCGACCGGCTGTGGTTCGGGGAGTATTTCGACTACAACTCACCGCCCGACTACTGGCTGGTGGAGATGTCCGGCATTCCCTTCGGCCTCATGGGCGAGATGCTGCAGGATGGCGGAAACCCCTGGCGCGGCATGCTGTTCGGCATGACGGCGCGCCTGCCGTGGGCCGGCGACCCGCGCCCGCTCTGGAAAGAGTGGGACGCGTTCGGAATAGCAGATAGCCAGATGTACGGCTGGTGGATGGAGAATCCGCCGGTCTCAACCGGCCGGGACGACGTGCTGGCAACGGCCTACGTGAAGGACGGCAAGGCGCTGATCGCACTGGCGAGCTGGGCCAAGGACACCGCCCAGGTACATCTCACGTTTGACTGGAAGCGACTCGGCGTAAAGCCTGATGGGGCAACACTTACCGCGACTGGGATCGAGAAGTTCCAGGCGGCGGCCACCTTCCGGCCAGGGCAGGCGGTTCCGGTGGCGCCGGGCAAGGGCTGGCTGCTGGCGCTGCAGTCGAAGGCCGCCGAGTCGCGCTAACGCTGCCCCTGACTCGCGGTGCTGTTCCGGCGGATGGCATCGCCCACCGCGGTGATCACTCCCACTGTGCTTGCCGTCCGTTCGGGGCTGTTGAGCAGGACCAGCAGGCGTCCATCCCGCGCAATGTCGTGGTTCCACGCGAAGGTGGACAGGAACGGGCCCTGGGCAAAGAGCTCCGCCCGTCCTGCGTGGAACCCGCCGGTAGTCGTCACCGGGACGCGATAGTACTTACCGGCGTTCCGGAAGATCAGACCGGTCCCATCCGGGGTCCAGAGCGGCATGTTCCCCTGGTCCGTCACCTGGTAAATCGCGCCGCTTGGGGGGGCCGGGGACACGGCGACCGAGCCATCTACACCGCTCCAGGCTACCCAGCGGCCGTCGGGAGAAAAACTCGACGCATACCCACGGGCCGGAATCGGGATGCGCGCCGTGTCGCCGTTGAGCGGGCGCAGGAACAAGTTGCCGGTACGCCAGTCATTGAAGACAAACTGCGACCCATCGGGCGACACCGTCATGTAGGCCGCACCCGGCAGCTGGATGTCCGTGGACTTGCCGGTTTCAAGCGACTGGATCCGGGCGCCGTGGTTGATCTGGCGCACTGGATCCCAGATGCCGATCATCAGGTCGCGCCCATTCGGCAGCCAGGACGCCGGATAGGTGCGATAATCGCCTGGCACTTCCACCTTGCGCTGCACCCCGGTGGCGAGATTCATGAGCAGGACTTCCCAGCCCCCGACCGCACGCCGCGCCTGCACAGCGAGCTGCGTGCCGTCGGGCGAGAGGCGGGGCTGGGTGTAGGCCGCGCGCGGAAATGGCAAGGTATCGAATCGCCCGCCCGGCCCGGCGAAGGCAATATTCACGTACAGCTGGTTGTTGCCGGGCACGTAGACCAGTGTGCCGTCGTCGGCCAGCGCAAACTCGGCGTAGCCGAATCCAGCCTCGATGCGCATCCCTGAGAGGAGCGGAATCGGCTCTCCTCGCACCCGTCGGGCTCCCGGATCGAACGGCATTGCCATGAGGACGCCATCGCCCGCACCGTAGAGCAGGTATCCCGATGGTTCCCACTGCGGAGAACTGCCAAAGAGCAGGTCCTCTCCCCTGACCGAGTCGAGTGAAAGCACGCCACGACGAGTGACGGCGAGTTCCTCGCCCGTCTTCAGCGAGAGCATCGCGAGCTGCCCTGAAGCGAACTGCCCGGATACCCAGCCGCTGACCGGAAGCCGGCCCGGTGTGCCGAACTGTACACCGAGGCGGACCGCCGAGTCACTGCCCGTGCCGCTGGCGGAGATCCAGTGCAGATCGAAGCCTTCATTCTGCAGCACCATGATCCGATTGTCCGCCATCCACATGGCACCCGTCACACGATTCACCTGGGCGAGTGTGACCGGATTGCCGCCCGTGACCGGCACCTTGCGAAGCAGGTCACCGGCAAAGAAGCCGATCCACTGTCCATCGGGCGAGAAGAATGGGTGATAGGCTCCGTCGGTTCCGGTCAGGGTGGTCACGGTGCCGTCGGCCATGTCGCGCACGGCGAGCATGCCGCCACCCCGGCTGGTCACATAGACCAGCCGGTCACCTGCCGGGGCGATCGCAAGGCTGGCGTGCGGACCGACGCTGAGCGTCCCTCCTGGCAAGGACATCAGGGCGGTGTCCGGCAGCACCACATTCCAGCGCCGGACCGTGGGGCTTTCGGCAGGGCGGAACATCCTCGTGCCGCTGAAGCCGAGGAGCCCGCCCGCCAAAAGGCCACCGGCGAGCCAGTACACCCGCCGTCGTGCAGCCAGCGTCGGCCGGCGCGAACTCGGCACCGGCCCGCTGTTGAGTTCGATGCCGAGCGCCTGCGAGAGTTCCGCTGCGGTAGCAAACCGGTCGGCCGGCAGCGGCTCCAGGGCGCGCTCCACTACCCGGGCCGCCGCTTCTGGGACGGTCCGCCGCACCTCGGTCAGCGGCCTGAACTCGCCGGTCATTACCGCCGCCATCAGCGCCTGCAGGTTCGGGCCGCTGAACGGAGCGGCGCCTGCCAGCATTTCGTAGGCAACGCATCCCAGCGAATAGATATCGCTTCGGGCATCCAGGGCGCGATCCCCGCCGATCTGCTCGGGGCTCATGTAGGCCGGAGTGCCGATCGACATGCCGGTGCCTGTGAGCCGCTCGCTGCCGGCCGATCGGACCGCGAGCGCGATGCCGAAGTCCGCCAGCATGGGCTGGCCATCGTGCAGCAGGATATTCTCGGGCTTGATGTCGCGATGGAGCACGCCATGCCGGTGGGCGTAGTCGAGTGCGGAGGCAATGGCTCGAGTCAGCGTCAGGGCTTCCGGCACCGGCAGCTGGCGCTCCCGGTCGAGACGGCTGCGCAGGGACTCTCCCTGGATGAGGGGCATCACATAGTACAGCAGCCCGCCCGCGGCGCCCGAGTCGTACAGCGGCAGGATATGAGGATGCTGCAGCTTGGCCGTAACCTGGATCTCGCGCAGAAAGCGGTCGGCGCCCAGCATGGCTGAGAGTTCGGGGCGCAGCACCTTCACCGCCACCGGCCGCCCGTGCCGCACGTCCATGGCATCGTACACCAGCGCCATGCCGCCCTCGCCGAGCCGCTCGCCGACTTCATATCGGCCGCTCAGCGCGAGGCGTAGTCGCTCGGCGATGCTGTTGTCGGGGGTGTGCTCAGGCATCGTTCACCTCTATGGCTGTACCCGCCTCGCCATCAATCCAACCGGTCGGTCTCGCCCGCCCACATCATGGGCACCAGCTTGAGCAGCCCCAGACCGCTGAGCACGAACCCCGCGATCCAGAACAGCGCGATGCTGAACCGCCCGTAAAGCAGGCTGCCGGTTCCAAACAGCGCCGAGTAGATAAAGACACAACCCAGCACCCAGCCTAACGCGGCATTGGCGAGGGAATCGGGCTTGGCCGCGACGCCGGAATCGCGACGGATGTCGCGCCACCCTGGCCCCGAGGGTCGCACCGTCCGGTAAAACGTGATGAGGACGGAACGGTCGGTCGGCGCCGTCACCAGCGCCGTGATGATCCAGGCCACGCTCGTGATGCTCACGGTTGCGAGCAGGACCGTGGTCGATTCAATGGCCATGCCGTTCTTCTGCAGCACGAAGAACAGCATCGCGACGCCGAACGACACTGCCATGGCCACGATTTCGCACCAGGCGTTGATCCGCCACCAGAACCAGCGAAGCAGGTAGAGCAGGCCCGTCCCGGCGCCGACGGAGAGCAGCAGCTGGAAGGCTTCGCTGGCGGTGTTCAGGGCATACGTAAAGAGCGCGGCGATGAGCATCAGCAGCGCCGTGACAAGCCGGCCCATGGCCACGTAGTGCCGCTCACTGGCGTCCTTGCGAATGAAGCGGCGATACAGGTCGTGGATCAGGTATGACGTGCCCCAGTTGAGATGGGTCGAGATCGTCGAGACGTAGGCGGCGAGGAGCCCGGCGATCATCAGCCCCAGCCACCCGGTGGGCAGGAACGTGAGCATCGCCGGATAGGCGATATCATGCCCGATCAGCTTTGGGTCCACGGTGGGAAACTGCCGGGCGATATCACCCAGGTCGGGAAAGACGAGGATGGAGGCCAGCGCCACGATGATCCAGGGCCAGGAACGCAGCGCATAGTGCGCCACATTGAAGAAGAGGGTACCGCCCATGGCGTCGCGCTCGCTGCGGGCCGCGAGCATGCGCTGGGCGATGTAGCTCCCGCCACCCGGCTCCGCACCCGGATACCAGACCGACCACCATTGCACCGTGAGCGGGATGATGAACACCGACAGCGCCAGCTTCCAGTTGGTGAAATCGGGCAGCAGGTTAAGGGTTGCCGGGTCGATCTTCGAGACCAGGCCGTGCAGCCCGCCCACCTGGGGCTGCTTGAGCGCAAAGTACGCCGCCGCAAATGAGCCGGTCATCGCGATGCCGAACTGGATGAAGTCGGTGACCAGCACGCCCCAGAGCCCCGACGTTGCCGCAAACAACACGTTGATGACGGCGCAGATGACGAGGGTCTGCTCCATCGGCCAGCCCAGCATGATGTTGGCGATCTTCACCGCAGCCAGGTTCACCGTGGCCATGATGGCGCAGTTGAAGAAGAAGCCGAGATAGACGGCCCGGAACCCGCGGACCGCGCTCGCCGGCTTCCCGCTGTAGCGCAGCTCGTAGAACTCGAGGTCGGTCATGACGCCGGAGCGGCGCCAGAGCCGGGCGTAGAAGAACACCGTCGCCATGCCGGTGAGCAGGAAGGCCCACCATTGCCAGTTGTTGGCGACGCCGCGCTCGCGGACGAAGTTGGTGACCAGGTTGGGCGTGTCGGTGCTGAAGGTCGTGGCCACCATCGAGACGCCGATCAGCCACCACGGCGCTGACCGGCCCGAGGTGAAGAACTCGGCCGTGCTCGAACCGGCCCGCCGCGCCAGGATGATGGCCGGGGCAAACGAGATGGCGATCGAGACTGCGACGATGATCCAGTCGAGCGAGGTGAGATGCATGCCGGGTCCAGTGAAGGTCGACGGTCAACGGTCGACGGTCGACTGCCGACCGTCGACGCCCTCTGCGTCCCTACAGCCGAAATCCCATCGCGACTCCGAGCGCCGCCAGGCCATACCAGATCCCGAACGCCAGCGACGCCGCGCCGAACACCGGCATGACGCGGCTCACCTGCCGCTGGACGGCGCCTCGGGCAAGGACAAACGCGAACACCGCCGAGGCCGCCGCCATCGAGACGGCGGTGCCCGCAGCGAAGAGGAGCAGCGCAGTCGTCGAGGTGGCACGATCAGGGATGGTGCTCACCAGCAGCAGCCCCACCGCCGCACTGCCGCCGACACCGTGAATCAGGCCAATCCCGTACGCCGTCAGCGGGCTCCGCCCCAGCGCCATTGCGTGCGGATGTCTGTGCTCGGGCAGGTCGCAGGCGGCGTGGGGCCGGCCGTGGACGTGAGCGTGCAGGTGCGGTGCGCCGTCGTGCGTATGCAGGTGGGTGTGGACCTTCATCCGCCACCACTGCCAGAGCAAACGGACCGCGAGCGCAACGATCACCGCGCCGATCAGCACTTCTGCCAGCTGGCCCACCCGCTCCGGAAGCGACAGGCCGAACGCAACGATGGGAAGCCCCAGGGCAGTCAGCGTGGTTGCGTGACCCAGCCCCCAGCAGAGCCCGAGCCACCCGGCCTTCCGAGGGCCGTGCTGGTCCTCGGCGAAGACCAGCGTCGAGACTGCGGTCAGATGATCAGGATCGGTCGCGTGGCGGAGGCCGAGTGCCAGCGCCGCCAGCAATGCCATCAGAGGCGTGCCGCCGCTGGTCAGCTCCATCAGCGCCTCGCCGGCGCCGGCTCGGGCCGGCCACCCGGATGCCATTCGGGCCTCGGGCCATTTGCCAGGATCCGGACAGCCTCCACGGCGGCGGCGATGACCGACGTCATGTGGGCAAAGTCCACCTTGCTCACCTCATCGGACGGCCGGTGGTAGTCGTCGTGCAAGTTGAAGCTCGACAAGGTATGCGCCGGGATCCCCATGCGTGCAAAGGCAATGTTGTCGCTGCGCTCGAAGAAGTGCTGGTCCGGCCGCGGATCGGGCATGATCGGTATCCCCTCAGCCGCAAGCGAATCGCCCATGGTAGAGCGCTCATAGCCCGTGAGCCACGCTCGGCCCGGCCCGCCGGCCATCGAGTCAGGGCGCCCGATCATCTCGATCTCCAGATTGGCGACGAGCTGGTTCAGCGGGCGCGCGGGATGCGAGATATACCAGCGGGTGCCGAGCAGTCCCATCTCCTCGCCGGTCGTTGCGGCAAAGATCACGCTGCGCGCGGGTCTGGCCCCCGCAGCCAGCATCCGGGCGATTTCGAGTACCGCCGTGACGCCGGATGCGTCATCGTCCGCACCATTGAAGATCGAGTCGCCATTGAGTGGCCGGCCGACGCCGAGGTGATCGAGATGGGCGTCGACCAGCACGTACTCGTTACGGAGCTTCGGGTCGGCGCCGGGCAGGACGCCGATCACGTTGTGCCCTTCCCGGCGTCGATCGGCGGGGATGGTGTCCAGGCCGGACCAGGAGTCCTGCAGGCGGAACCCCTCGCCGCCGCGGCGGCCAGCAACCGTGGCGAGCGGCACGCGCTGGATGAAGCCGGAATCGCCGGCCGGCGTGAGGCCGATGGCTTTCATTTCCAATACGACAAATCGGGCGGCGCGCAGCTCACCGGCTGACGCCGTACGGCGGCCCTCCATGGAGTCGTCAGCGAGTGCGGAGAGCACACGGCGAACATCGGCTTCGCTGCCGCTCGCGGCCGGCGCAGGCATGCCACGGCGGGATGCGCAGCCGGCAAGCAGAATGAGGCCAGCGAGGGTCAGCCGGACCGGTCGTTGCGCCATGGGGCTCCGTGGTGGGCAGAGGAGGTGCTGGAAGCTAGGCTAGATGGACGCGGGGCGCGAGATGCAGGGGCTGAAGCCAACCGCTGTCAGCTATCAGCTCGCGGCTCTCGGCTCTTAGCTTTCAGCTCTTCCTTCGCAGCGCTTGGCTCTCAGGCGATCGGTTTCGGCTGACAGACAAATGCCCGGCTACTCATAGGGAGCAACCGGGCATTCGAGGAATGGCTGGCGACGGTCTACTCTCCCACCACCTCTCAGTGGCAGTACCATCGACGCTGCGGGACTTAACTTCCGTGTTCGGAATGGGAACGGGTGTGGCCCCCGCGCGCTAGTCGTCAGCCGTTATCGAGCTGAGCGCTGGGCGCTCAGCGCATAGCGCTGTGTCAACTGCAGACGGACGGTGATCAGGCAGGAATCCAGAACAACAATAGGGAAGAGATCAAACTTCACGGGCGATTAGTAGCGCTCGACTGAAGAGGTTGCCCTCCGTACATCTGCGCCCTATCAACCTGGTAGTCTCCCAGGGCCCTTCAGGGATCTTAAGATCCAGGAGTGTTCATCTCGGGAAGA
>DASTFH010000097.1:0-2514 GCA_035708725.1 Gemmatimonadales bacterium
CGAACTTGGCCTGATGGTTGGCGACGTTACGCAGTATGCATCAGTGGCGCGTGCCGTCAGCGGTCAGGATGCGGTCGTGAGCGCGTTGGGCTCCGGCAATTCCCTGAGTTCGCACCCGGCCCTGGGCGATGGCGTTCAGAATATCATTCGGGCCATGGATCACGCAGGGGTACGTCGGTTCGTCTATCTGTCGATGCTCGGGGTCGGTAAAAGCGGCAGGCAGCTCGGCTTCGTCGACAGGTACATCGTCCTGCCGCTCCTGTTGCGCAACGTGGTGGCAGATCACGCGAGAGAGGAGGCGCTCATCACGCAAAGCACGCTGGACTGGGTGATCGTACGTCCTCCGCGACTGACCAACGGGCCGTACACAGGGAGATATCGAAGCGGGGAAGATGTCAGGGAGGGGAAGCCCTCGGCGTCTATTTCGCGTGCAGACGTGGCCGCTTTCATGATAGGGCAGCTTACGGACGATCGCTATCTGCATAAGACGCCGGCGGTGCTGGGATGATCGATATCCGAGCATATGCACGTCTGTACGTACATTCATCCATCAACCAGGCGCTGTGCAGTCTAAAGGATCAGGCAATAGAACCAATCGGACAGTGCTGCGCCGCGTGATCGCTCGAAGGCCAGTCGGGCTCGACCGCGACCTGATTGCTTCGCCACCTGCGGTGGCTCGCAATGACGCGCGTTTCTAGCTTCGGCACCCTCGCCCCTCGCCCCTCGACCCTCGACCCTTCCCGCCTCCTCATACCGCAGTTATACTCAAGTATGAAAACCGCCATCTCCCTCCCTGACGACCTCTTTGCCTCTGCAGAAGCCCTCGCCCAGCGACTCGGCCTCTCCCGGAGCCGGCTCTTCGCGACCGCGGTCGCCGAGTTCGTGGCCAAGCACCAGACCCGAAAGGTCACCGAGCGGCTCGACACGGTATATCGCGCCGAAGCCAGCACGCTCGATCCGGCGCTCAGGCAATCCCAGCGCCGCCGCCTGCCCAAGGACAACTGGTGATCGATCGGGGCAGCATCTGGTGGGCCGAGCTCGGTGAGCCCCGGGGCTCGGAACCAGGGTTTCGCCGTCCGCTGCTGGTTATTCAGGCCGACGCGTTCAACCGCAGCCGCATCCAGACGGTCATCGCCGCCGTACTGACGACCAACCTGCGGCTCGTGGATGCGCCGGGCAACGTGCTGGTGCCGGCCACCGCCTCGGGTCTCCGGCGTGACTCCGTCGCCAACGTCTCCCAGCTGATCACGGTCAACAGGGAGGATCTGCAGGAAAGATCAGGGCAGGTGGATGCCGAGACCATGCGGAGGGTGAACGCCGGGCTCCGGCTGGTGCTGGAGCTATAAGCGCAACGCCATGAGCTAAACCCTCGCAGCCCGGTAATCTACGGAAATGCTCGACGTCTCTGCGCTGCAAAAGAGCCGGTCTGGCAGTGGCCCTGCGACCATCTCGCTCTGGACCCCGGTTTTACCGGGGTGACGAATGGGCAAGTTGCGATTCCCTCAATCCTCGACTGAAGACTGAAGACCGATGACCGACGACCCGCACGCCACCCTCGATCCCCGCTCCTGGCCCGACCTCCGCGCCCTCGGCCACCGCATGGTGGACGAGATGATGACCTATCTCGAAACCGTGCGCGAGCGCCCCGTCTGGCAACGTATGCCGGATGACGTGCGCGCCAGCTTCACCGGCCCGGCGCCTCGGCGGGCCGAGGGTGAAGAAGAGGCCTACGCCGACTTCGTGCAGAACGTGCTGCCATACCCCACCGGCAATATCCACCCCCGCTTCTGGGGCTGGGTGATGGGCAACGGCACCCCGCTCGCGGCACTCAGCGACATGCTGGCCGCTACCATGAATCCCAACGTCGGCGGAGCCGACCACGCCGCCAATCTCGTGGAAGCCCACGTGATCGAGTGGTGCAAGGAAATGACCGGCTACGCCGCCAACGCTTCCGGCATTCTCGTCTCCGGTGGCTCGATGGCAAACCTGGTCTGCCTCACCGTGGCCCGAAACGCCAAGGCGGGCTTTGATATCCGGCGTCTCGGCGTCTCGGCGGCCAAGCAGCCGATGGTGCTGTACGCCTCGACCGAAACCCACAGCTCCGTCCAGAAGGCCATGGAGCTGCTCGGCCTGGGCGACGACGCCTGCCACAAGATTCCGGTCAACGATCAATTCGAGATTGACATCGCGGCGCTGGAAGCGGCGATCGCCGAGGACCGCGCCGCGGGGCGCCAGCCGTTCTGCGTGGTGGGCAACGCCGGCACCGTGAACACCGGTGCGATCGATGATCTCGCATCACTCGCGGCGCTGTGTCAACGCGAGCAGCTCTGGTTCCACGTGGATGGCGCCTTCGGCGCGCTGGCGTCGCTCGTGCCCGAGTACAGCGAGCGGCTCCGCGGCATGGAGCAGGCCGACTCGCTCGCGTTCGACCTGCACAAATGGATGTACATGCCCTACGAAGTTGGGTGCGTGCTGGTGCGACACCCCGAAGCACACCGCGACACTTTCTCGCTC
>DASTFH010000098.1:0-2320 GCA_035708725.1 Gemmatimonadales bacterium
GCGGGAGCGCGAACCCGCCGAGCGGCCGGACGCGGGCACGCGTCTCTCGGCCAGCCAGATCCATGACAACGTGATGAGCCAGGCGAACGAGGAGCTCGACCGGGCTGCCAGTTCGTTGTTCATCTCCTCGTCTGCGTCCGGCCTCACGATCGGTTTCAGCTTTCTGGGCGGGGCGTACGCCAGCTCGGTCGTCAGTCCCACGCTCGCCGGCGCGGCCATGGCGGCGGCGTATCCGCTGGGCTTTATCCTGGTGATCATGGCGCGAAGCGAGCTCTTCACCGAGAACACGCTGACACCGGTCCTGCCGCTGCTCCACCGCCGCAGCGCCGAGGCGCTGGTGAAGATGCTGCGGGTCTGGGTCATCCTCCTGAGCGGCAACCTGCTGGGCACGCTGGGATTCGCCTGGCTCATGGCGCGCACACCGGCGCTGCCGGCGTCGCTGCGGCAGGTCATGCTCCAGGTAGCCGAGCAGGGTACGTCGAGCCCGTTCCTGCTCACGCTGTATCAGGCAATCTTTGCTGGCTGGCTGATCGCCTTGCTCACGTGGGTGCTGGCGTCCACGCACCGGACTGGTGCCCAGCTGGTGCTCATCTGGCTGCTGACCGCACCGATCTCGGCCTTCGGCTTCAGGCATTCGATCGTGGGCTCAGCGGAGGCGTTCTATCGCAGCTGGGCCGGGTCTTCGGGTTGGGCGCCGATGCTCGCGTTTATCGTGGCCGCCGTGATCGGTAATACGATCGGGGGGGTGCTGCTGGTGGCGCTGCTCAATTACGGGCAGGTGGTGACGGAACGACATGACAAGGGGCAGCTGCAGACGGAAGTGGCCGAAAACACTCACAGCGCTTAGCGCACAGCGCTTGGCGCTATGCGCTCAGTGTCCCTCGCGATGCCTCCTCCGCCGCCGTGATGTCTTCCGCGCTCGCGCGCAGCGCGGCGGCGATGCCGAGCTGGTTGACGATGGCGTCGGCCATGCGCCAGCCCAGATAGTAGCCGGAGCGCTCCGGAAGCACGCGCCCGTTGATGAGGCGCGCACTCGCGCTCATCCCGCCGGTGAGATAGCGAAGCCGAAGACCGAGGCCGCGGAAGTCGAGTTCGGGCGCGGTGATCCGGCGAAGCTGCGCTTCCATTTCCCGCAGCCGGTTGTACTGGCGCCGAGCGTAGCCGAAGTAGTCGGCGGAGGCAAAGCCGGGTGCCACCCGTTGCGCGGCATGCACCGCCAGCCCCTCGTTCACCAGCAGCTCGCGCAAGGTGGCCCGGCTGCCGGTGACCCAGTAGTCGTAATAGCCGCCGTTGTCGTCCACCAGGCGGCGGATTTCGCTGGCGCTGGGGGGAGAGGTGTAGCGCACCACGTGAGCCAGCTCGTGCGCCAGCCAGAGGGGCATCAGCTCCGGCGCCAGTCCCATGCCGTAGGTCTCGGCGTTGGGGCGGCCGGTGAAATGTTCCACACAGATGAAAGCCGCGCCGCGGCCGTCGAGGACCAGTTCGCCGGCGTTGGCTGCACCCATTCCAACCATCAGGTAGACATCGGCCGGGCGATCGAGCTGCAGCAGCTCGGCCGCTGCCCTCGAGGCATCGTCGGCGATCGCTTCGAGATTGTCCGAGGCCATGATGGCGCGGAGATCGTCCCGCTTGGCGCTCAGCGCGTTGAGCACCACCTTGTGCGCCTGCGCTGAATCGGGATCGAGCACATAATTGCGCCAGTACGCGTCGAGCACGGGTCGATGTGCCGCGCGATAGCGGGCGTAGGCAGCTTCAGGTTCGTCGGCGTCGATGACGGAGAGAAATTCGGGAACGAGATTGATGAGCACGCGCCATGATAGAACGCAAGCGGAGCTTACGCAAGACAGGAAGACGGGAAGGCGGGAAGACGGGAAGTCTTAACGGTACGAGCTTCCCGTCTTCCCGTCTTCCCGTCTTCCCGACTGCTTCTTCTTCGAGACTTCGTCCAGAAACCGTCGCTCCGTCTGCGTCAGGCTTCCAATTCCCTTGGCGCTGATCTTGTCGAGCAGGCGATCAAGCTCGGCACTGGTGGCGTCGGACTCGGGGCGAGGGCGGGGACGAACGATGCCGGGAGGCGAGCGGCGGCCCATTGCGGCCTCCTGCGCCACGGGCGGCACGCGCACCAGGCGCTCCGCCGGCCTTGGCTGGATGCCGCGACCCTGCGAGGCCTGCAGGCGGAAGAAGAGGAAGCCGAAGATGGCGCCACCGATGTGCGCCACGTGGGCGATGCCATCGGAAGGGGCGAGGAGGGCAAGCGCCAGGTCCAGGGCCACAAACGCGAGCACGAGCGTGCGTGCACGGATGGGGACGGGAATCGGGA
>DASTFH010000099.1:0-11826 GCA_035708725.1 Gemmatimonadales bacterium
GAGACGCTGCCATAAATGTGGGGGGTCTCCGTGACATGCCCTGGAAGGCAGCCCCCGAGAAATGCGAGCATGGCGAGCACGCCAGCACTTCGGCCGAATCGTATCTGACAGGAGGCCATAGTCCCTTCCGCTCGATTGCAGACAATGACTCCGAGCGCCGTCTAACGCGTATTCGACTGTAGATCTGCAATAGTTCCATATTACGCCGCGCAGCCGAATCCGGAAAGACTGCCCAAGTGCAGGTCAAGCGACCAGAGCGTCGCGGACGACGCACCCGACCTCCTACCCACTCGCAGCAAGAACCCTGCACCGGCCACCCTAACTGCTTGCCACCCCTCACATTCGCTTCGCAGCCAGCGCGGCTTAGACTGCGAGGGGTACGGCTCGGCTGCCGCGGATGCCAGAGGTCGGACGCCGGACGCCGGACGCTGAACGCGTTACGCCTTATGCCCTACGCCGTACGCCTTATGCCGTACGCCTTATGCCGTACGCCTTACGCCCTACGCCGTACGCCTTATGCCTTACGCCTTATGCCTTACGCCGTACGCCTTATGCCGTACGCCTTATGCCGTACGCCTTACGCCATACGCCCTACGCCCTACGCCTTGCGACTTACGACTTGCTCCTCACGCCCCACGCCCCGACTACATTCCCTGAACGGCCCTGCACCCTTGCCGCGAGGGAACACCACATGACCGGAGTCACCACCCACGACATCTTCGGCGAAGCCGACGGCGCTGAACCCGCTGACGTAGGTTCCTACGGCCAGCAGCCCACCGGCTTCCGCCTGCCCGACACCACCCAGCTGGGTCACGTAGTCCTTCAGGTCTCCGACCTCGACCGCTCGCTCGCCTGGTACCAGCAGACCCTCGGCCTCGCACTCCTGAGCCGGGACGGACGCCGAGCCCTGCTCGGCACCCACGGCGACTCACGCCCGCTCGTGGAACTGGTCGAGAAGCGCGGCGCCGCCTCCGCTCCACATCGCGGCCGCCTCGGCCTCTATCACTTCGCCATTCTCCTCCCCGAACGCGCCGCCCTCGGCCGCTTCCTGCGACACCTGAGCGACATCAACGCCCGCGCCGGCGCCGCCGATCACCTGGTGAGCGAGGCGCTCTATCTGCAGGACCCCGACAATCTTGGCATCGAGGTGTATGCCGACCGGCCACGCAATACCTGGCGCCGCCTCGGCCGCGAGCTGCTGATGGCCAGCGATCCGCTCGACATGCCGAGCCTGCTGAACGCCGCCGGCGACAGCCGCTGGGAGGGGATGCCCGCCGGCACCACCATGGGGCACGTGCACCTGCACGTCGGCGACCTGGCAGAGGCTTCGTCGTTCTACTCCGACGCCCTCGGCCTCGACCGGACGGTCTGGGAATACCCCGGCGCGCTCTTCCTGGCCGCCGGCGGCTATCATCACCACCTCGGCACCAACACGTGGGCCGGCCGAGGCGCGAGCCCGCCCGCCGAGAATGACGCGCAGCTGCTGGAATGGAATGTTGAACTGCCCGGCGCTGACGCCGTGAGCGCGTCAGCGGACAGTCTCGATCTCGCCGGACACCCAGTACACTGGGACAACAGGCAATCACGATCCGGCTACGTGACGCGCGACCCCTGGGGCACGCCGCTCCACGTGCGCGAACGAGCCGGGGCCGCCACATAGCAGGCCTTGAGCAGGAGGCTCAGATGAACCGCAGCGAGAACACCGACGGGAATGAACTGGAGCGCGTCTCGGAAGAAGTGGCGGGACGCCTTGCGACACTTGGCATCGAATTGACCGGCCGGGAAACGCCCGATGAAGTCACTCGCATCTCGGACGCCGTGGAGCGCTACGAGGCGGCGGTACAGTCGCGCGGCGGCGACCTGATGATGGACGAACCCCCACCCGGCTCCCCACCCCAGCCCGACGATCCCCACTTCGCACTGCCGAGCCGCAACGCTCACGAGAGCGTCAGCAGCTACCTCGCTCGGCTCGAGCGGGTGACGGACGAGGTGCTGAGCCACCGGAGAGATGGCTGACGGAGGTGGAGGTCGACGGTCAACGGCCAACAGGCGGTGCCGCCACGAGTGTCATTGCGAGGGTGCGGAGCACCCGAAGCAATGACGCGTTGACCGTCGACCGTTGACTGTCGACCGTCGACCCTATTGCGGATTCCAGGCAATCTCCCAGAGATGCCCGTCCGGATCCTGGAAATAGCCCGAGTACCCACCCCAGAACGCGTCCCCTGCAGGCTTCACGATCGTGGCGCCGGCGGCCGCCGCCTGCTGCATCACGGCATCGACCTCTTCCCTGCTCCCCACATTGTGACCGATTGAAAACTCCGTTGCACTGGGTGCGGCCTGGGCAATCCCCGTATCATGTGCGAGGCTCTTCCGTGGCCACACCGCCAGCTTGAGTCCCGGCTGCAGTTCGAAGAACGCCACCGCGCCGTGCTCGAATTCGGTGCCAACGATGCCCTTGGTTGGCAAACCGAGCCCGTCGCGATAGAAGCGCAGCGCGCGCTCGAGGTCGTCGACCGCGAGGGTCAGCAAGGTGATGTGAGGCTTCATTGACGCAGTCCCAGCTTGTCGGCCATGGCGATGGAGGGCAGCCCGGTCCGTGCTTCCCACGCGCGATAGCCCGCCGTCCCCCGAATGAAATCGAACGACGGATCCACCCGGATATGGTGCTCGCAGACATCCCGGTGGACCAGCATCGAGTCGAGCCAGCGGAGTGTGGCCACCGTATCGCCAAGCATGGCGTAGGCGAGCGCGTAACGTGACGGAGGCACCGGTTCGGCGCCACTCGGCTGTCGCCCGAGCTGCGCCAGTCTGCGCCGCAGGTCGCGCGCGAGCAGCACTTTCGCCTGGGCATCGGTCGCGACCGGACGCAGTGCGGCAGCGCCCGCCGTGTCTCCCGACTCCAGGCGCCCCTGGCGGAGCCACTTCACCGCCTCGCGCGGCTCATGCATCGCGAGGAACAGCTGCGCGAAGTCCAGGTTGATGCGGGGCCACACCGCAGGGTAGTCTCGCACCAGCTCGCGGAAGGTGACCCTGGATTCGTCGTACCGGCGGGCGAAGTAGAGCTGCTCCGCCACGAGTCGCCCGAAGTAGAGACTGGTTGGGTCGAGCCGCTGCGCTTCGCGTGCCAGCGCCACGGCGCTGTCCATCTGGCCGTAGAAGCGGTACCAGATCGACTGCATTCCCGGCACATCAGGGTCGAGCGGATCGAGGCTGCGCGCCCGCGCAAGCTGCACGCCGGCGCGCCGCAGGTCGACATGCCCGAACATGCCTTCCGAGGCCAGCGCCACCCACGCGCCCGCGGCAGTGCTGTCGAGCTCGATCGCGCGACGAGCCAGCGCATCAACGCGAGGCCAGGCCTCGTCGGCGTCAGTCAGGTTGTTGAGGGCGAGATAGAGCCACGCCTGCGCCAGGCCGTACAGGCCAGGCACATAGAGTGGTTCGCGATCAACCAGCGCCGAGAGCGTGTCGCGCGACTCGGCAAACCGAAACCGGAAGCGAAGCGACAGCCCGCGCAGGTAGGAACTGTAGGCACTCGTGTCGGCGCGGTACCGCGCCGGCAACCGGAGCACCGCGCGCTCCCCCTCCGCCGCGGGATCGAAGACCGGCGGCCGCCTGGCGGTGAGATACACACCACCACATACCGCCATCACTCCCGCGAACCCCAGCGTAAGTACCTGGCGACTGAGGCGACGACGCACCGCCGGCGCAGGCGGCGCAGGCGCCGGTACCGCCGTTGCCGCGGCGGCTCCGGATGGGCGAAACATCCGCTGCGCCGGAGGCGATTGCCGAATCTCGATGGCCAGCGCCTGCGTCTCGGCTGACGGCCCTGTCTCCAGCTCGCGCGCGAGCCAGTCGGTCAGGTCCTCGTATACCTGCAGGGCCCCGGTCCTGTCGCCGGTGAGCGCGAGCTGCCGCATCAGCCGCGCGGCGCCTGCTTCGTTCCCGGGGTCGAGCCGCATCGCCTGGCGCACGGCGTCAAGCTCCCTGTCGCCCGACCCGGCCAGCGCATCGGCGCGCTTCCATGCCGCCGTGCGCATGGCCTGCCTCAGGAACGCGCGCTGCTCGTCCAGCCATCGCTCGAAATCCGGCGCCCCACTCACGAAAAATCCGGGCGCGAGCTCACCCGCCCACAGCGCCATCGCGTCGCCTACCCTGCCGGCCGCCAGGTGCGCGCGAAGATCCAGCACATCGCATCGCAACGCGTCGAAGTCGAGGCCCACCCAGGCCTCACCTCGCGTCACGATGGCGCTGTCGCCCAGTGCATGGCGAAGGGCGTGCAAGGCATTGCGGAGGGAATGGCGCGCGGACGCGTCGTCGGCCTCGGGCCAGAACATCGCCAACAACTGGTCGCGCAGGTGCAGGCCGGCCGGCTCGGCCAGCGCCAGGTACAGCAGCAGGGCGACCCGCTTCGGCTGGGTCAAGCCGTTCCGGTGCTGGCCCGGATGGCTCGACCGGATCTCAAGGGCGCCCAGCAACCTCAGGTCAGTCATGCGATCACGCGCGGGGGACAGAAGGGTGACGTATAAAGGACGCCCAGAACATACCGTCCGCACACCAGTTGCACACTACCACCCTTCTGGAGGCACCGTTCCCATGCGGACCAACCACGCCCGAGCCCTGGCGCTCGTCCTGGGCATCACCCTGCTCGCGTCCTGTGCGGCAGACTCCCCCTCGGCACCCAGCAGCGAGCGGGCCGAGCTCGCCCTCACGCCCGCCCCGGGAAAGTTCCGGGTCTGCCATCGCCCAGCGGGCAAGGGATCAATTCTCGAGATCGGCCCGGATGGCCTGGCAGACCACCTGGCACATGGTGATTACATCACCACGCTGATGGTCGGTCATGATCCCATGCAGCCCACGGACGCCGCGCACTTCGCGACGATCACTGGCGCGCTGTCGGCCGCGCGCGCGAGTCGCACCGCAGCCGGAGAAGCGGTGGCAGCCGCCTGCCGCATCTCCATCATCGTCTCAGCTGGCACCTACCAGGGCACCGTGGGTTCGGCGACGGGTGACCTCGAACACTTCCCGATGATCGTGGACGTGCCTGACATCACGCTGCATGGCGCGCTGGTGATGGCGCTCGATGCAGGAGGCCGCGCGACCGGTGAAGCGGCCACCCCCGGCACGAGCGTCCTCGCGCCAGACGCGCCCCTGCCGTTCACGAATTCCATCTCCATTCCCATCCTGATCGCCACTTCACACCCTGGCGGATCGGCCGGCAACGGGCTGGTGGTCGAGGGGTTTGTTTTTCAGTCGGGACATGGCGCGCAGGACGGCCTTGGTGGCCAGGGAATCCTTGGCTTGCGCGCACTGGGGCTCGCGATCAGCGGGAATCGCTTCGAGGGCGGATTCACGGAGAAGGTGGATCTCCGCGCCACCAGCGCCGACGTCACAAACAACTATTTCACCGGCCCCGCCGCGACCTGTGACCTGTGCCTGGCCGGGCCCGGCACGTTTACCGCCAGCGGGAATCGGATACTCGCGGGCGGCATTCCAGGTATCGCGGTCTCGCCCACCGTGCAGCTTCCGGTGCCCAGCGTCGTGGAACTCTCGGTATTGCCTGGCAGCGCCGAGACCTGGGCCACGGTTCGCAATAATGACGTGCGCGGTCACCAGCGCGTGCCGGTTGGGGTCGGCATCCGGCTGGATGCGATCGGCGTCGGTGCACCCGACGTCCACGGAACGATTCACGCGGTGGTGCAGGACAACACCGTGGCGGATAACCGGTTTGGCATGATCGTGCACGCCGCCTTCCCGGTGGCCGGCACCGCGCTCCGGGGCGACGTCGACATGACGCTGGGAGGCAATGTGTTCCAGGGCAGCTGCGAGACCGACCTCCTCGTCTCGTTTGCCCGGCACTCGACTGGCATGGGCATTGACCTCAACCCCAGGCCTTACCAGCGCAACTCGACCTTCCAGCTGGCGCTCAACGGGAACCTGGATTGGGGCGACGCCTGGGTCGCGCATCCGGAGGGATTCGGCAACACGCTCATCGTGGATGGAGCGGTGATCCCGAACGGGACTCGGCAATTCTACGACGCGACGGGGTGTCCGGGGAGTGAGCTGTGAGCTGTGAGCGGTGAGCGGTGAGCCGTGAGCGGTGAGCGGTGAGCGGTGAGCGGTGAGCGGTGAGCGGTGCGCCGCGAAGATATCGCTCGTGGCTCACAGCTCACAGCTCCTGTCTCCAAAGAACTCCCGCTTGAGGGCGCCGTTCAGCAGTCGGATCTTCAGGGCATTGCCAAGTAACTGCCTGGGCCGCCGGAGCGCGCCGGCGCTCAGGAAGTAGGTGCGGAGGAGGCTCGGTGCCGTGCTGTGCGACCCGGTATGCGCCACCCGGTAGACCGCGCCGCGAAAGGGCAGCGTCGCGAGCGGCGTCCCGCCATCGGCGAGGATGCCTGCGATGCGCACGTGGCTGCCGAGCATCGCCTTGATCCATTCGCACGAGGCGTCGTCAAAGTGCTCGGGCAACGCATAGAGATCCGACCGGATGATCAGCGATGTCCCGCAGAGGCGGTTGAACTCCTCGTGCTGCAGCAGGAGCCGGCCGCCGTCATTCCAGACATAGCCCCGGTTGATGACCCATCCGTTCGCGTCGGTGTTGCGGGCAGCATGTGCGACGAGCCGCGCGCTCACGAAGTCGTCATCGTCAACGATCATGAAGAAGCGGCTGTCACGTGCCCGCAGCATCCCCTTGAGGACGCGCCGGCCCTTGTCAAACCGGAACGCCTCGAGAAAGTCCTCCAGGTCGGCGTCGCCCCGCTCATGCATGTCGTTGGGCGGGAAGCTCACGCGCTCGACCTCGAAACGCTCCGGCAGCGCCGGCAGGTCGGCCTGCTCGTTGGCCACGATGACGGCCCGCCACTCGTCGCTGGTCTGGTTGGAGATCGAGGCCATCGTCTGGGTGAGGTTTGCCTTGAGCGCGTTCCAGTCGCGGGCGTTGTCCTGGTGACGAACCGGAATGATGAAGGTGACGAGTGAGGTCATGCACCGGCTCGCTGGGTCGCCTGCTCGCGGGCCCACGCGATGCCGTCGTCGAGCGACGTCGCGAGGTAGGTCAGGTCGCTGCCACCGGTGAATGCGCTCATGAAGTTCCGCAGCTTGCCGTAGCTGTTGTCGAGCACCGCATGGGGCCGCCCCAGCAGCAGTGAAACGATATGCACGTGCAGCCGGTCGGTCACGATGGCCCGTCCGCGGGAGAGCTGTCGCGTGCCGCGCCGGAACCGCTGCTGTGCGACGGCATCCAGCATGCGGAGCCGCCGCCTGGCAGCGTCGAACAGCGCGGAGGCCGCCCCGCGCAGCCTGGCGACGCGGACCGGCATCTTCGGCTCCGAGATCCAGTCCTCGACCGGGACGTCGGGCCAGGCCGAGCGATCGGCTCGGCCCGCCATCTTTTCCTGGTCATTCCGCAGCATGGCGAGTACCGGGAACCGGGGTGGCCCCGGCTCGACCGCGCCGATGTAGCAGGCCATGTCGGGACAGAGCCGCACCTCGCAGTCGAAGTGCTGCTCCGCGAAATGCTGCGATTCCTCGTCCCGCACCATGAGGATGAACTGCTTGTGCCGGCCGATGATCCGCGCCGTCAGCTCGGCGCGCGCCGGCGCCTTGTAATGAATGGACTGGGGAAACTGGATCACCTGGCGATCGGGACATTGCTCCAGCACCTGCTCGCGGAAATCCTGGTGCGAGACCCAGAGATCGCCGAAGTTCCCGCCGCCCTGGAGGAAGATCGGTCCTTCGGGCATGACGCGCTCGAGGTCCCGCGCGGAAAAATCATGGATGCGGGAGACGTAGGCGGGCTCCCTGCCGTGGTGGTCGCGCAGGTAGGCCACCGTGCCAAGCCAGATGGCCGAGTCGCCCACGTTGCGATAATCGGGAAAATCGAGAATCGCGAGCGGCTGGCCAGCAGGGATGAGAT
Source organism: Gemmatimonadales bacterium (assembly GCA_035708725.1). GTDB lineage: Bacteria > Gemmatimonadota > Gemmatimonadetes > Gemmatimonadales > GWC2-71-9 > CAMLHP01. The sequence continues at coordinate 7,913 of DASTFH010000099.1, forward strand.
CCTTGAGGCACGCATGGACCTGATCCTTCAAGCCAGCCAGCAGTGCGGTCCTGGATTCTGGAGGCATTCACGGTGCTCCAAGGCAGGGACTCGAAACCCGGGTCTCACATAATAATGAGCCCGGCGCCCAGCGCCCGGTATCAGCCGTCAGGCGTCAGGCGTTGCCCTTGAGCTGCTGCATCGCCCGCTGCGAGTCCCGGATCTGGTCATACACCTGTCGAGCGTTGTCGATCATCTCGAAGCTGGGGGGCAGGTAGCGGGCAGTGCCAGGCCAGCCGACGTTGGCCCACATCGCATACCGTGGGTCGGCGGCGCCGAAGGCAATCGTACCGCTCCGGTCGCCGCGCTCCTTGAGCGAGAGGTCGGTGAGGTTCTGGAGCGAAAGACTCTTCACGCCCCGGGCTGTCCGGATAATGGCCCGCTGGTCGGTGATTCCGTAGTAGGTACGGCTCCGCTGCCAGGCGTCATAGAAAAAGCGGCCGAAGATCATGTAGAGCCCGATCACGACAAACGGGATGCCCCAGAGTGCAAAGAAGCCCGGGCCGCCTTGGTGCAGGACACTCCATTCCCAGAAGAACGCAAACCCGCCCCACATGAGACTGAACGGGATCATCACCGCATCCGCCGCCCGGAGCCGCAGGCCCTGTCTCGGCCGACCGCTCCAGGCGAGCCGCTCACCGGCGGAGAGTTCCTGCTGGAGTTCACGCTGCGCGTCGTAGTCCATAGGGGTCGAGAGTCGAGGGGTCGAGGGGTCGGGGGCGTGGCGCCGGGCGCCCGGCACACAGGGCTTCGGATGGTGGGTGGGTCAGCGTTCGCAGCTTAGCGCCGGACGGGACGGAGGGCAAATGGGTCGCGGGTCGCGGGATGGCTGGCGCGACTGAAGTCGGCTGCGTGACCAGAGCAAGCGTTGCCCGAATCGCTCCCGGCACACGCATTGACGTGCATGGTACCGGTCCCCACCTTGGGAAGTTCACCAAGGAGGTCATCATGACGACCCAGACACTCGAAGCCGAACTGCTGGAACTGGAGCACAAGTTCTGGCAGGCCATGAAGAACCATGACACCGACGTGATGGTGGAGCTCACCGACGACCCCTGCCTGCTCGGCGGGGCGCAGGGCGTGCAGCTGATCAAGCGCGAGGCACTCAGGGAGATGATGAAGAGCCCGAACTGGACCCTCAAAACCTACGAGATCAAGGGCGACCCGCAGATTCACCAGCTGAGCGATGATGTCGTCGCCGTCGGCTACGAAGTCCATGAGGAGCTCACCGTGGACGGCAAGCCGGTGAAGCTCGACGCCGTCGAGTCCTCCACCTGGGTGCGCCGCAACAATCATTGGCTCTGCGCCGCGCACACCGAAGCCATCAAGGGCGATCCGTTCGGGAGGGATCGGAAGTAGGGCTGAGAGCTGAGGGCTTGTTGGGAGTTGCTGTACTTATTGACAGTTTAGCAAAACACAGTAATTTCATACTGTCATGAGACAGCAGCAGAGGATATGCCCGACCAGCCCCTGAACCCCTTCCGCATCCACGGCGTCGTTACTGACGAGTACTTCACCGACCGTGACCAGGAGCTGGACCGGATCCTTCGCACCCTGAAGGAGCCGGCTGCCAAGCTCCTGGTCTACGGCCCGCGCCGGATGGGCAAGACCTCGGCGCTCCTGCAGGCACTGGAACGCCATGAGGCCGATGGCGGTGTCGCATTCCTCGCGGACATCTCCACCGCCTCCACGGTTACCGATATCGCCAACCGGATCCTCGAGGCGGCGGGCCGGGCGCTGGGGCGGCGCTGGCGCGACTCGATCAGCGAGTTCGTGCGGCGGATTGGCATGACCATCAGTCTCACACCTGATCCTGCCACCGGTCTGGTGCTTCCCAGCCTCGACGTCAAGCTCCGGGCCGCCTCGCTCGAGGACCAGCGCGCGTCACTGGGGCAGACCCTCGACGCCGTGGAACACCTCGCCGAGGAGCGCAATGCCACCATCGGCATCATGCTGGATGAATTCCAGGAGATCCAGCGGTTTGGCGGCGATAGCGCCGAGTGGCACCTGCGCGGCATCATCCAGAAGCACACCCATGTGAGTTACGTCCTCGCCGGCTCGCAGGCACACCTTATCGAGCGGATGATGGACCAGGGTCGCGCCTTCTACGGCCTGGCCGACCAGCTCGCCTTCGGGCCCATTGACGCTGCCCATCTCTCGGCGTGGATCGAGGAGCGCATGAATGCCGGCGGCGTCGCCGCGGATGGCGTGGGCTCCGCCATCGTCGAGGCGGCCGGCCCCCGGACGCGCGACCGCGTCCAGCTCGCACGGCGATGCTACGACAACTGCCGCCCCCGCGCCAAGGCTACCTCGGCCGACGTGGCGCAGGCGCTCGACGACGTGGTGGCGGAGCAGGGCGCGCCGCTGCGTTCCACCTGGGACGAGCTCACCGTGCTGCAGCAGAACGTGTTGCGCTGCGTCGCCGAGGATCGCCACGGCCTCACCACGCGCTCGGCGGTCGAGCGCTATGGATTCACCAGCAGCGGCTCCGCGGCCAATGCCGCGAGCGCGCTGATTGACTCGGGGATCCTGATCAGGATGGACACCACGACCGGCTACACGTTTGACAATCCGTTTTTCGGGCGGTGGGTGGCGGTGGAGACGCTGGGGGACTTGGGAGCGGGGTGAAGGTACCGCTCATAGCGCCCAGCGCATAGCGCACCGCGCAAGGCTCACAGCTCCCAATAATTCCCATACCGCTCGCTCACGACCAGGCGGCGCCTGAAGCCCTTCTCATCCGCGCTTCACGTTAGCTGCGTGCTCGCCGTGCCACATTGCTTCGGCCCCTTTCGGCGGGAGCACGCACATGGCGACGGCTCTGTTCACCAGCTACCCCGCATCGCTGGACATCGAGTATCCCGACCGGCAACTCAACCGGCTCACCAGCTTCTTCCGGCCGCTCGTGGCCCTTCCAGTGATGATCCTGCTCGGTCTTCTCTGCGGCACCACTATCCGGGCAGGCGAGTCGGACTACTGGCTCGGCACTGGCGGGATCCTCTCGGGCGCCACCGCACTCATGCTGCTCTTCCGGCGCAAGTACCCCGTCTGGTGGTTCGACTGGAACGTGGAACTTACCCGGTTCAGCACCAGGGTCATGGCCTACCTGGCCCTGCTCACCGACGAGTATCCGTCCGTTGAGTATGAGCAGGCGGTGCACATCGACATCTCCTATCCGGACGCGGCCACGGAATTGAATCGCTGGCTCCCGCTGGTCAAATGGCTGCTGGCCATCCCGCACTGGATCGTGCTGGGCTTGCTCTCGCTGGCCGCCATCATATGCGTGATCCTGGCGTGGTTTGCGATTCTCGTCACGGGCAGCCACCCGCGCCCCCTCTTCAATTTCGTCGTCGGCGTCTTTCGGTGGTGGCTCCGAGTCTCGGCGTACGCCCTGCTGCTCACCACCGACCAGTATCCGCCATTTTCCCTGCAGCCCTGAGGTCGCCATGGAGAAGATCAAGATCGAGCAGCACAGCGGTGCCGGACTCCTCTGGCTCACCGGATGGCTCTTCACCATCGGGTTCCTGCACACCACCTTCTGGAAAGGCGTGCTCGCGCTCTTCGTGTGGCCATACTACATCGGCGCATTCCTGGCGGCCAAGGGGTCCTGAGGGTCTCTTTCATCGCGGGTCGCGGGCACGAGTCGCGGGTCGCGGGCACGGATGCTTGTCGCGCGGGAGGGGCAAAGCCATGGCTTTGCCGCTCCCGCGCGCGACACTCACTAACCGTCTAACCGCCTAACCGCCTAACCGTCTAACCGCCTAACCGCCTTCCCTCACCACTTCCCTCGCCTTCTTGTCCTCCCGTATCCCCACATAGCGCGGGTGGCGGAGGATGCCGTCACGGGTCCACTCGCTGAAGCCCACCTGCACCACGAG
>DASTFH010000100.1:0-46652 GCA_035708725.1 Gemmatimonadales bacterium
GCGCGTGCGCGGTCGAGGCGGTAAACGCCGTCGCCATCGCCACTGCTGTGAGAGCCTTCAACATGCCCTTCATGTCCCTTCCTCCTGAATCCCGTTGAACTGTTGAGGTCCTTCTGGTGTCCACGTCCACCCGCAGCGGCCCCTCGGCCGTTCCCGACGCTTACAGACTAACGAGCAAAGTTAGCACTCTTTGTCGCAAGCGCAACTGGGTGGGAACTCGGAAAGTTCCGTAACCGGTTGCCAGCAAGGACCTTGCCACTGACGCACAACCCTGCGCTCGCGTCATGCTTTCGGACGCCCGGCCGCATCTTGCGGCGGGGTTTCGGCATTTTGCCGGGCCCGCCGAGCCGCCACCAGGCGCCAGAGGAACGCGACTGCCAGAACAACGATCGCTCCCCAAATGATCCACCGGGACTCCCTGGCGATTCCGACAAGAGCGATCGCAATTCCCAGAACCGCCAGCCACTGTCTCGTCATCTGTCCAGAAACGCCGCAATCGCTGTCCTGAAATCAGGCGTGGCGCGCGCCGCCGCATTCACCCGCGCACCCAGCGCAATCCCCTCGGCAAAGGAGAGGCCATCCTGCGCATAGAGCAGCTGCTTCGACAGTGCCAGCGCAGAGACCGAGCTCGCCGCCAGCGCCGCAAGCAGCGCTTCCGCCTCGTTCTGCAATGCAGGCTCCTGCACTACGCGCGAGACGAGCCCAAGTTCCAGCGCCTCGGATGCGCTGACGACTTGTCCCGTCGCAACCAGGTCGAACGCAACACGCTCACCCACGAGCCGGCGGAGCATCGTCATGACCATGGCAGGCACGAAGCCGCGCCGGATTTCCGGATAGCCAACGCTCGAGGTGTCCGATGCGATCACGATATCACACGCCGTCGCGAGGCCCGCTCCGCCCGCCAGTGCACGTCCCTGCACCACCGCCACAACCGGCTTGGGCAATGCGCGCAGCGCCAGAAAGAGCTGGCCCAGCCGCATGGCGTCTGCCTCGTTCTCCTCGAGTGATCGGTCAGCCGAGGCAAGGAGTTCAGCCAGATCGGCACCAGCGCAGAAATCCTTGCCGGCGCCTCGCAGACAGATCACTCGCACATCGGCGTCGAGATCGGCCTCGGCGATGGCCGCGGTGAGATCGTCGACCAGCGCGGCACTCAGGGCATTGCGCTTGTCGGGACGGTTGAGCGTGAGGGTGAGGATGCCGCCAGCGCGGTCCCGCAGCAGCAGCGGCTGGTTCATGGCGCGTGGCGAGAGAGCAGCGTGGCCGCGAGTGATGCGGCAACCGGGATTTCCATGCGCAGGAGCGCCGTGGAGTAGACTTTCCCCTGGGCATCGGTCTTGAGGCTGAGCGTGCCGCCGCCGTCGAGTGCGCCGTGCAGGAGAAAGTTGAGCGCGCGCAGGTTGGGCAGCTCGAAGCGCTCGACACCGCTCACCATGTCGCCGAAGTGCCGAGCCACGCGTTCACGCGTCACTTCCTGCCGCAGCACCGGCCAGTAGTCCGGCTCCAGGGCGATGACGCCGACGTTCGCGGTGTCGCCCTTGTCGCCGGAGCGCGCGTGCGCGAGATAACGCAGCGGAACCAGCTGCACCGACTCGGTGAGCGCGCTGGCGGCGGCCTTCTTGACTGGCATCAGCGTTCTCCCTGGCTCATGCTTCGAGGATCTCCACCGCGATGTGAGGCTCGATTTCCCGCCGGTCCACGAGAGCGGGCCAATAGGCCACGATCTCTTCCACCTGCGGACGCCCGCCGGCGAAGCCGGTGACACTGGGCGGCCCCGTGAGCACCAGCGGAGCGATTTCCCTCGTGAAGCGTTCCACCGGCTCCTTCTCCCCGGCGCGCACGCCCACGCGAAGCTGCACTTCCGGCAGGTCAGGATCGGGTGGACCCGCCAGCGCGCCATGGGTCGCGTCCACACCGACGTACTCCGTCAGGATCTGCTCGAACTCGAGACCGAGCGCGGAGAGCCGCTTGCGGAGGATGGCGTCGGCGGCACGCGCCTTCTCGAAGGCATCGGGCCACGAATACACCAGCGTGCCGACTGCCTTGTATCCGTAGAACCAGGCGATCGACACCTTCAGCATGTCGGTGCGGGGGCCGCCTGCGATACCGGAGACCCGGACCCGATCCTTGCCCGCCTGCTTCAACTGGATCGTGGTGAAGTCGGCGACGCCGTCGGGCGTGATGTAGCTGTGCGGGTCGCCCATCTCGTAGACGAGCTGCTCGGTGACGCTCGCCACGTTCACCACACCGCCGGTGCCCGGGTGCTTGGTGATGACGAAGGAACCGTCCTCGCTCACGTCGGCGATAGGGAAGCCGGGGTTCTCCAGTCCTTTCACCGCGCGCCAGTCCTTGAGCAGGTTGCCGCCGGAGGACTGCGCACCGCACTCGATGATATGGCCCGCGACGGTTCCCGCAGCGATCCTGTCCCAGTCGTCGGGATCCCAGCCGAACTCATGAACCAGCGGGCCCAGCGTGAGCCCGGTGTCCGTCACGCGCCCGGTGATGACGATGTCGGCACCCTGGTCCAGCGCCGTCACAATGGGCGCCATGCCGATGTATGCGTTGGCGGAGAGGACCTTGTCGCGAATGTTGGAGAGCGGGCGACCGGTGTCCATATCCGCGAGCGCGTGGCCTCGCGCGATCAGGTCATCGAGCCGGCCCAGGATGTCGTCGCCCGTCACCAGCCCGACACGGACCTTTCCCCGCAGTCCCACGCGCCGCGCCGCTTCGAGCACCGCCTCGGCGCACCCGCGCGGGTTGACGCCGCCCGCGTTGGAGGTGACGCGAATCCCCCGCTCCACCATCACCGGCAGGATCCGCTCCATCACCTGCGGAAAATCGCGAGCGTAGCCCATCGCAGGGTTGCGGCCCTTCTGCTTCTGCATGATGGACATGGTGACTTCGGCCAGGTAATCCATCATGAGGTAATCGATGGGACCGTCGTTCACCTGTCGCACCGGCGCTTCGAGCCAGTCGCCCCAGAACCCCTGGCCTGCTGCGACGCGTATGCTCCGAGTCATGGTGATGAAATTCCCGTGGTGCCGGGCGCCAAGACTGATTCCGCGGACCAGTCGCCCGTGCCTGTGTCGAAGGTGATGACGCCGAGCAGGCTTGCTCCTGTCGGCAGCGCCCATAATGGATCAGTCCACGGTTCACCGACCCGCACCGAGTCACGAGGCGGCACCGTCACTGCCCGAGCGCCCTCGCGCGAGAGGCCAACCGGGTTTTCGGCATAGAATCGGAGCCGGATCTCCACGCCCCAACTGGTTCCGCCCGCCGAATCCGCGAAGCCCGGAAAGAGGGCAAGCGTGACGTTGCCGGGCGCGCGGTCGAATGCATGATGAAGCCGGCCGTGGGCATAGTTCAGCGGCGACTGCTCGAGCTGCATGCCGGTGGAGTCGAGGAGAATCACGCCAAAGTCGGTGAGCTGTTCCCATTGCGACGGCGGCATGATGACATCCGCCACGAGGTAGCGCGCCCAGGCGGGTACCACAAGCTGCTGTCGAACCGGCTCCGAGCCCCTCGCCTCTACCGTGCTGACCTGTTCAGCACCGAGCAGTCCCATGAGCACGCGAGCGCGTACGATGCTGTCGCTGCGGTTCACGAGCATGGCGCGCACGCTGTCGCCCTCACGCTGCACGGCGGCGGTGAGCGGAGCGGGTTCGAGCGAAAAGTTCACCACTGCCGCGCTGCCCGAGGTCGCGGCCGATACCTGCCAGAAGCCCGGCTTCGCGTCGCGCGCATCCACGCGGAACAGTGCTGCATCATCCCGGGATCCCGCCTCGAGGGACACGCCATCGGGAAAAGGCATGCCGCCCGGCTCGTGCAGGAACGCGAGCACGCCATGTCCAGCCGAGGACACCCGCACATTGAGCGGCACGCCCGAATCGGCCACGAAGAAGTGCTGCTGGCTCTCGGCGGCACCGAGGGTATCAGCGAACTGCGCATTGTGCGCTGCAGCCCGGGCCACGGTCGTGACCAGTCGGAAGGCCGGGCCGGCGAGCGTGTCCGCGCTCCAGCCGGACACCACGCCGGTGAGCGGCCTGCCCCATCGGGCAGCGTCGTTGATTCCGAGAGCCACATGCGCGGAGTCGGTGAGCGCAACGCGAGCGGGTGCAGTAAGCCAGGGAGCGCTCGAGCGAAGCTCAAAGCTATCGCGTGCACCGGCGGCGCCCTGCACCCGGAATGCAATCCCGGACGGCAACGTGTCGGCTGGCCCCACGACGAGCAGCGCGGCCGGTGTGCCCTGCGCCGACCGCACCGTGACTGACGGAACGGTGCGCCCGAGGTTGAGCCACTGCCAGGCGCGTAGTGCGTCGGGGATACCGGCTCCCTGCTCTGCATAGCTGGCCGTGGGCAACTTGCCGGCCGTCACCATGAGAGCCCGGCGGACAAGCGCCGCATTCACCGTTCGATGCGCCTGCTTCGCGGCAGAGAGAAGGAGCGCGGCCAGCCCAGCAGCGTGGGGTGAGGCCATGCTGGTGCCTCCCTCGATCTCGCCACCGGCATCCCAGTTGGGCACGGTCGAGTAGGCGACGCCGGGCGTCACGATGTCGGGCTTGGGCACTTCACCGCCGCGGGCACTGAAGTAGGCCACCGCGTCGGGCGGCGCGGGCGAGCCCGGTGTCGGGGCCACGAATCGTCCCGGCAGCAACGCTCCGACCGAGATGGCGCGGGCGGACGAGCCGGGAAAGCCGACCGTCGACATGGCGGGGCCGTCGTTGCCGGCGCTGATGGTGAAGACCACGTCGGGGTGCGCCGCCAGCACCGAATCGACGACGGCCTCGATGCGTGCGGCACCTTCACGCTCGTTCCCGACGCCGAAGCTCATGTTCATGACCAGCGGCAAGCCACGCGACGCCGCGAAACGGACGGCATACTCCATGGCGTCGCGCATGGACCCGGTCGTGGAGATGGCGTCGTTGCCGTCGTTGGCGATCTTGAGCCCGAGCAGCTGGGCGCCGGGAGCGACCCCATCCAGGCCGGCCTCACCGTAGATCTCGTGAGCCGCCGCGATTCCTGCCACGTGAGAACCGTGGCCCGAGGTATCAAAAAAGAGATCGACCAGCGGCGCGGAATCGCCGTCGCCGCTCATGTTGACAGCAATCGTCGCCGGTGGCTCGGCGCCTGCCGTGTGCCAGCCAAATGTCTCGCGCCCGAGCAGGTAGTCGTGCACGGGACGCTCGTCGGCGAGGGTTCCGTTGCCGTCAGTGTCGGCGTACAGCACCCATCCGTCGGATGCCCTGCCCACGAGGACGGCCAAACGGTCGCGGGTCGAGCCGTTGCCGTTGAGATCCGCCGCAGGAGCGTGCCCGAGTACCAGCTCATTCAACGTTCCGCCATACCACGGACCGCTGGTGCGCGCTGCCACCTGCCGCATCCCGGCCAGCACGACGCCAGCAACGATGACGGTGTCGCCCTGCGGCGCGAGCGGCGTGAGCGCGACGCGCCCCTCCTCGGAGAAATCACGCAGGTCAAGCACCTTGGGCCGGCCGTCCGTGGTCACGCCAAGTCCGGGAATGCCAGGATCCATGCCGGTGTCGAGGATCGCGATCAGCACACCTCGGCCGTCCGCGAGCGGCAGTGCGTGACGGAACCGGTCCACTCCGGTGATGTCGAGCGACATCCATCCACGTGCGAGTGCGAGCGCGGGCGGCGCTGAGCGCCGGCGGGCGGGCGGCGTGGTGTCAAACGCCACCGAACCCGGCGACTGGCGCGGGTCCGGCCTTGACGCCGCGAGCGGGTGCAGCGGTGCGAACACGAGCACCGCCGCGACCGCGAGCGCTACAGTGCCCGCTGGCCTCAGCATCCGTTCGCTCCCGCCGGCAGGACGAATGGGCCGAGATGCGAGCCCGCGAAGTGGCTGGTGACGCGGAGCAGGTGGGCGAGCGTTGCGCGCGTGTCTTCGGGCAACACGATCGCGTCCACGAAGCCGCGCGCCGCGGCGTAACGGGCATCCAGCTGGGACTCGTAGTCGGCGCGCATGGCGGCGACGGACGCCGCCACATCCTCGGGCACCGCTTTACCGGCACGCTGCGCCTTGTCGAGCGCGGGGCCATGCACCGCCATGACCGCAGCTTCTCCTTCCATCACCGCCATGCGACCGGTGGGCCAGGAGACGATGAAATCCGGATCAAACCCCTGCCCCGCCATGGCGTAGTAACCCGCGCCCGAGGCGTGGTTCACGGTGAGCACCAGCTTGGGCACTGACGCGGTGGCCATGGCTTCGACCCACCGCGCGCCGGCGCGGATGATTCCGGAATGCTCCGCCTCAGGCCCCACCATGAACCCGCTCACGTCCTGGACGAACAGAATGGGGAGCCGCTCCCGATTGGCCGTGTCGATGAAGTAGGCCACCTTCTCGGCGCTGCCCGTATAGATGATCCCGCCGAAGTGCGGGCGTGCACCCGGTTGTCCCTTGATGATGCCGCGCTGGTTCGCGATGACGGCGACCGGATACCCTTCGATGCGGGCGTGTCCGCAGAGCATCTCGCCGGCGTAGCGCGGCTGGAACTCCGCAAGCTCGCCGCCGTCGAGCAGGCATTCGAGCACGTGCCGCATGTCGTAGGACATGCGGTGGTCGTGGGGGAGGAGGTCGTAGAGCTCGGCGGCCTGGCGGCTCGGCGGCTCGGCGCTCAGCGCCACGCGTTCAGCGCTCAGCGGCAACCGTCCGATGTACTCCCGCACCTGTTTGAGGCAGTCCGCATCATTGGCCGCCCGGTAATGCGCCACGGCGCTGATTTCCGTGTGAGTCGCAGCTCCGCCCAGGGTTTCCGCGTCGATGACCTGGCCGGTGGCGCCCTTGACGAGATTGGGGCCGCCGAGTCCCATGAAACTGGTGCCCTCGACCATGAAGATCACGTCGGAAAGGGCCGGCAGGTAGGCGCCGCCGGCGATGCAGCTGCCCATGACCGCGGCAATCTGCGGCACCTTGAGATAGTGCCGCATGAGCGAGTTGTAATAGAAAATCCTGGCAGCACCGTACTGACCCGGAAAGACGCCACCCTGGTACGGCAGGTTCACGCCGGCGCTATCGACGAGATAGACGATCGGAATCCGCTCGCGCATGGCCACTTCCTGCGCACGGAGAATCTTGGTGATGGTCTCCGGCCACCAGGACCCGGCCTTCACCGTAGCGTCGTTGGCGACGATCACGCAGTCGCGTCCCGCCACCTGGCCCACACCGGTGATCACGCCTGCAGCGGGCGCCTGACCGTCATAACGGTCATACGCCATCAGCAGGCCCAATTCGAACCAGGGGGAATCGGGGTCGCGCAGCGCGGTGACCCGCTCGCGTGGTGCGAGCTGGCCGCGCTCGTGCATCCGGGCCACGCGGCGCTCGCCGCCACCCTGCTCGAGGCGCAGGGCCAGCGCACGATACTCGTCCGTCAGCTCGCGAAGGCGGCCGGGGCGTTCGGTCGCCGGTCGTCGGTCGTCAGTCGTCATTGCGAGGAGGGCCGGAACGGCCCGACGAAGCAATCGGGTCGCCGGCATCCCGATTCGGGCGACCCGATTGCTTCGGGCGTTTCACGCCCTCGCAATGGCGCGCGATGGCAGCCCGATCGGCGCAGCCAATCGATGGCCCACGACCGATGACCATATCTCAGTCCGACAGATTGGCTGCGGCCCATGACTCGATGTAGTCCACGAGCTGCGAGGTGGGCGTGCCCGGTCCGAACAGGCGGCCGACGCCCCTGGCTTCCAGTTCGCCGATGTCCGCCTCGGGAATGATGCCGCCGCCGGTGAGCAGGATGTCCTTGCGTCCCGCCTCGTCGAGCAGCGCCCGCACCCGGGGGAAGAGTGTCATGTGCGCGCCCGAGAGCACCGACAGTCCCACGACATCCACGTCCTCCTGCACGGCAGCCCGCGCAATCATCTCGGGGGTCTGGTGCAGGCCGGTGTAGATCACTTCCATGCCGGCATCGCGCAGTGCCGCGGCGACCACCTTGGCGCCGCGATCATGTCCGTCGAGGCCGGGCTTGGCCACGAGCACGCGCACCGGCCGGGCGAGGTGACGGGGTACGGCCTGGGTCATCATGTCGAAGCGGTCCGGGTCAAAGTCATCGGAAGCGCAGCAGCCCGGCCAGCCCATCCACCCGGCCGCGTGCTTCGGGCTCGAACACCACGTTCAGCTCCACCGACTGGCGGAGCGCATCTTCGATGGCGTCATCGACCACGTCGATGACGGGCAGCGCCGCGCCCTCGCCATGCAGCTCCTTCTCGGTGAGCGCCAGCCGGCCGGTGTCCGCTGCGCGGAAGCCCGGCAGGGCGGAATCGGCGTTGACGAGGAGCGAGCGCACCTGCCCACGCGCCATGGCCGCCAGGGTCTCGGCGACCCCGTTCACGGCCCAGCCGCCGCCGAGTGAGTTGGCAACGTCGTCGACCAGCTGGCGCTCGGTGGCACGCTCATACTCCTCTCGAACGCCCAGGACCGCCTCGTGCACCTGCGGGGGTGAGGCGTTCCGGGGATTGAGCTTCACGGTGCCGATGACGCGCTCCACCAGATATGCATGGAGAAACGGTTCCAGTGCCGTGGCCTCAGTGCCCACGGCACCGACCACGATTGCATGCGCCGGCCGCTGGCGGTCGAGTTCAAAGAGGCGCCGAGCCACGAGCTCGTAGTGTCGCTGCTTCTGCTCGCGGATCCGGTTGTTATAGGTGTGTTCGCCCCAGTTGCTGTCCCTGCCGCTCGCGTGGTACCGGCCGCGGGCGCTCGCGGGCGAAGTGATCGAGGTCAGCTCACGCGCCTCGAACGCCCCGACCTCGAAGAACCGCGCGCTCGAGCGATCCAGCACCACGGCCAGGATGTGGCCGATCTCGTCTTCCACCGACGCCAACTCGCGCACGAGGGGCGAGGAGTCCACTGCCAGTCGCGAGCGATAAACCGCGGGGAGCGGCACCACCTCGAACAGCTCCATCGGCTCGGACGCGAAGACGGCGACGCCGTGCGCGGATGGCAGCGTCTCCGGCGTGCGGAACTGTTCCACCACCCGTCCGAGGTCTCGCTTCACTTCATCCATCGTCTTCTTGTCGAGGCCAAGACGGGGAAGCTGGTCCTCCACGGCGCGAACACGATTCTTGAGCTTGATGGCATACTTGCCCCGCGCCCGGTCGCGCGGCTCGATCTTCAAGTAGCAGGTGACGACCCGGTGTGGTCCCGGCTTGAGGGATGCAAGCCGGGCAAGATGCCGCTCGATTGGACTATTGGTCACCGGCCGCCTGGCACCGGCTGGTCGCCGGGCCATGACGGCATCAGAAGAAGACGGGTTCACGATAACTCCCATATATCTGCTCCAGCGTATGCCGGATTTCATAGAGGGTGCACCAGGCGCGGGCGCAGTCCAGCATGGCCGGGATGACATTGCGGTCCTCGCGCGCCGCCTGGGCCAGTGCATCGAGCGCCCTGTCGGCCGCCGCACCGTCGCGCGTCGCCCGCAGCTGCGCCAGCCCTTCCCGCTGCCGCTCTTCGGCAGCCTGGCCAATGCGAAGGATGTCCACCGGCTGCTCGTCGGTTTCCACGAACTCGTTCACGCCGACGACGACACGGCGGCCGATCTCGACCTCATTCACGTAGCGCATGGATGACGCGGCGATCTGCCGCTGGAACCAGCCGGCGTCAATGGCCTTGACGACACCGCCCTGCGCCTCGATCTCCGCGAAGAGTGCCTCGGCCTCCTGCTCCATCCGGTCGGTGAGCGCTTCCACGTAGTAGGAGCCGCCCAGCGGATCCGCGACGCTGGCGACGCCGGTCTCGTAGGCGAGGATCTGCTGGGTGCGCAGCGCGATTCGCACCGAGTCTTCGGTGGGCAGGGCAAGGGTCTCGTCGAAGGCGTTGGTGTGGAGCGACTGGGTGCCGCCCAGCGCCGCGGCCATGGCCTGGTAGGCCACGCGGACGATGTTGTTCCGGGGCTGCTGCGCCTGCAGCGACACGCCGGCGGTCTGGCAGTGAAAGCGCATCTTCCAGGACCGCGGGTCCTTCGCGCCGTAGTGGTCGCGCAGGTGCCGGGCCCAGATGCGACGCGCCGCCCGCATCTTGGCAATTTCCTCGAAGAACTCGTTGTGCACGTCCCAGAAGAACGAGAGCCGGGGCGCAAACGCATCCACATCGAGGCCACGGGCCAGCCCGTGCTCCACGTAGCAGAAGCCGTTGGCAAGCGTAAAGGCCAGTTCCTGCGCGGCGGTCGAGCCTGCCTCCCGGATGTGATACCCCGAGATGGAAATGGTATTCCAGAGCGGCGCGTGCTCGGCGGCCCATTCGAACATGTCCACGATGATCTTGAGCGCGGGCTCCGCCGGGTAAATCCAGGCGTGCTGCGCCATGTATTCCTTGAGGATGTCGTTCTGGACCGTGCCGCGAAGCCGTTCCGAGGACACGCCCTGCCGCTCTGCCGCCGCCACATAGAAGCAGAAGAGCATCGCCGCCGGGCCATTGATCGTCATCGACGTCGAAACATCGCCCAGCGGTATCCCGTCGAACAGCGTTTCCATGTCGGCCAGGCTCGACACGGCGACGCCGCACTTGCCCACTTCACCTTCCGAGCGCGGATGATCCGAGTCGTAGCCCATGAGCGTGGGGAAGTCGAAGGCCACCGAGAGGCCGGTCTGTCCGCGCGACAGCAGGAACTTGTACCGCTCGTTGGTGTCCTCGGCGGTGCCGAAGCCCGCGAACTGGCGCATGGTCCAGAGCCGGCCGCGGTACATGTTGGGATGAATGCCACGGGTGTACGGGAAGGTGCCAGGCAACCCGGCGCGATCAGCGAGCCCGGGCGCCAGGTCCGGTGCCGCGTAGGCTATTTCGAGAGGCTGGCCGGAGATGGTGCTGAAATCGGCATCGTCCCGCGCCGGCTGGCGCGCCGCGCGGGCGCGCCACTCGGCCACCTCCCGGCGCAGCGCTTCCAGTTCCTGTTCCTGTTCACGGTACCGTTCAGCCAGCTCGGCAGTGGTCGACATCGTCATGCGTGCATTCCTTGCTTGAATCCTTCGAGGACCTCGGCCGCGACCTCATAGGGCGAGATACGCCCGGCCATTTCCTCTTCCAGGCGCGCCGTGAGCCGAGACTCCGCGTCGGTCTGGTTCCAGATCCAGCGCTTGAGGGCACGTTCGAACACTTCGCGCGAGCGCTCCGCCATTCGCCGGCGGCGGCGCTCTTCCAGCGTGCCCGATGAACGGAGCCATTCCAGGTGCTGTTCGAGACCTTCCAGCAGGGCGCTGGTACCCTCATCGCGAGTCGCCACGGTCTGGATGACCGGCTGCTTCCAGGTGTCAGTCTCGGCTTCGGCGGCCGCGCGCCGGCCCGAGCGCACACCGTGGTGCGCGGGGACATGCCGGAACGCATTGCCGCGACGGATGCCCAGGGTAATCTCGATCTCGCGCACCAGCTTGTCGGCGCCGGGGCGGTCCGCCTTGTTCACGACAAAGAGGTCGGCCACTTCCATGACGCCCGACTTGAGCGTCTGGATGCCATCACCCGACTCGGGTACCAGCACGAGCACGGTGGAATCGGCCGCGCGCGACACATCCATCTCCGACTGACCGACGCCGACCGTCTCGATGATGACCCGGTCGAACCCGGCGGCGTCAAGAATGTCACAGACTTCGCGCGTGGTGACGGCCATGCCGCCGAGGGAGCCGCGAGTCGCCATGGAGCGGATGAAGACGCCGTCGTCCAGCGCCACCGATTCCATGCGGATGCGGTCGCCGAGCAGAGCACCACCGCTGAAAGGACTGGTGGGATCCACCGCCACAACCGCCACGCGATGGCCGGCTGACCGGTACGCACGGACCAGCGCCTCGGTCAGGGTGGACTTCCCCGCCCCGGGCGGGCCGGTAATCCCGATGCGATGCGCCCGGCCCAGCCGCTGGTGCACGCTGGCAAGCAGCTGTTCAAAGCCCGGGCGGCCGTTTTCCACCATCGTGATGGCGCGTGCCAGCGCCGCGGGGCGTCCGGCGGTCAGGTCGGCCAGCAGCCGCTCAGCATCCATGACTGGAAAGTGGCCGCAGAGGAGTGCTGGGGCAAGCACGCTTCACGGCACGCCGTCACACATCTTCTCCCACGAGGTGTCTCCGGCGCGCAGTGCGCTTGAGGATGATCAGCACAGCTACGCCGACGATGATGCCGCCGAGCAGCAGGAATTCGATCCGGTGCACCCGGCCCAGCAGCGCCTGGGTGCTGCCGCTGAAGAGGTAGCCCAGGCCCGAGAAGCAGACGGCGCCGGCAAGGCAGCCAAGCGAATCGATCATGGCGAAGCGCGCGAGCGGCAGGCCATGGAGTCCCCAGAACAGCATGCTCGCGTTGCGGGTGCCGTAGATGAATCGCGCGGTGACGAGCTGCCAGGGACCGATCCGCTCGGCCAGTCGCTCAACGCGGTGCCCGACGGCGCGGTAGATCCGCCCGCCCCGAATGCGGTGCGAGGCGCGTCGGCCAGCCAGATAC
Source organism: Gemmatimonadales bacterium (assembly GCA_035708725.1). Classification (GTDB taxonomy): domain Bacteria; phylum Gemmatimonadota; class Gemmatimonadetes; order Gemmatimonadales; family GWC2-71-9; genus CAMLHP01. The sequence continues at coordinate 12,431 of DASTFH010000100.1, forward strand.
CACATGAGATCGGACAGGAAGCAGCCGGCGGTGCCCACGGCGACGCAGAGGAGCCAGGAGAAGTAGCCAAGGTGTGCCGCGACCCCGCCCAGCAGCAGCGTCAGGTCCCCCTCCAGCGCTGCGCCGACGCCGACGGCGGGAAGGCCGTATTGGGCAATGAGGGATTGGAGACTCATGGGAGGTCTACGGTCTACGGTCTACGGTCGACCGTACTCCGGTGACCGTAGACGGTTGACCGTTGACCGTCGAGATCTCGCCCATGCCCCTATACCCGGAAGGGACGGCGCCGGCGGTGCCGGAGCGGATTCTGGAACAGGTGACCCGGCAGGACCAGCACGAGGAAGAAGAGCCCGGCGGCGATCAGGCATCCGCCCAGCAGGATTCCGAGATGGCGGGTGGCGGCGTAGACGATGGACGACACGATGGCGAGGGTGAGCGCGCCCGCGGCCAGCACCAGTCGGCGGACCTGCTGGGTAATAGTGCGATAGAGTTCCACCGTGTCGCGCTGGTGCCAGCGCACCCGCAGTTCGTCGCGCTCCACCCGTGTCACCAGCTCGCGCAAGGTACGGAAGGCCTGGGCGGCTTCCAGGCCCCAGTCGGAAATCATCGTGCGCGGGTCGCGGTCTCCGTGAAGGAGGCCCGCCGCGGCCCGCGCCACCATCGGCCGGGCGACCGCGATGGTATTGAAGTCGGGGTCGTAGCGAAGCCCGATACCCTCGACCAGGGCGGCGGCCCGGCCAAAATAGACCAGCTCCGCAGGCAGCATGAGCGGCCAGTCGTAAAAGGTGCGCAGGACATCCTCGACGACGCGCTGGATCTGCGCATGTGACGCGTCGCCCCGGAGCGTCACGGCCAGGAGGTGACGGGCCGCGTCCCGCACCGTGCCCCGGTCCACGTCCGGGTCGAGGATCCCGAGCTCGTAGAAACCATTGATGACACCATCCACGTCCTGCCGCGAGGCGGCCAGCACGGTGGCCACGAGCTGGCTCTGCGTGGCGCGCTCCATCCGGAGCACCATCCCGAAATCGAGCAGGACCAGCCGACCCTCGGCGTCCACGAGCAGGTTGCCGAAGTGCGGGTCGGCATGAAAGAACCCGTCCTGCAGCATCATCTTGATGTACGCCTCGATGAGTGTCGTCAGCACGGCGTCGCGGTCCACGTCGCCGCTGGCGATCCTGCTGTCGAGCCGGTCGATGCGGGTGCCTTCCAGGTATTCCAGCACCAGCGCGCGCGGGCGCACCATGTCGGTGATCACCTCGGGGATCACGACCCTGGGCTCATCGGCGAAGTTGTGTCGCAGGCGCCGGGCATTGCGGGCTTCCTCGCGGAAGTCGAGCTCAAGCCAGACCCGTCGGGCAAATTCTTCCACGATGGTGCTGATGGCGCGAACGTGATGATTGCGAAACAGCACGTTGAGCAGGAAGAGCACCCGGAACGACGCCTGCAGGTCCCGCCGCACCAGGTCTTCCACGCCGGGACGAAGCACCTTCACCACGACCTCGCGGTTGTGGACGCGTGCACGGTGCACCTGTCCGAGCGAGGCAGCGGCGAGCGGCTCGGGGTTGAACGTCTCGAAGACCTCCGCTGCCGGCGCGCCGTACTCCTCCTCGATCACCGTCTCGGCAACTCCGGGCGCGAGCGGTGGCACGCTGTCCGTCAGCGTGCCGATGGCGCTCAGGTAGGGCTCAGGCAGGATGTCAGCACGGGCACTGAAGACCTGCGCCAGCTTGATGAACGCCGGGCCCAGGTCGGCCACCGTGCGCGTGAGCCGGGCCGCGCGATGCTCGTGATCTGCCGCGGATCGGCGAGCCGGCCCACCCACGAGGATGAAGCGCCGACGGTCGCGCCAGAAGGCCAGCAGAAACGGGGCGAGCCGGAAGAAGACGACGAAGACGCGCATGATCAGAGGAGGAGGAGACCGGCGAGCCAGAGCAGGAGGAAGAACCCGCAGACGTCGGTGAAGGTAGACACAAAGATCGAGGACGCCACGGCGGGGTCCACGCCTCGGCGCTCCAGCAGCATCGGGATGAAGGCGCCCGCGAAGCCGGCGACGAGGAGGTTACCGGTCATGGCAAGGAAGACGACCACGCCCAGCATCGGACCCTGATGCAGAAAGAGGGCGACGAAGCCGACGATGGTCCCTACCGCCACTCCGTTGATCACGCCCACCAGCGCTTCCTTGCCGATGACCGAGAAGAACCGCCCCCGAGGAATCAACCCGAGCGCCAGCCGTCGCACCGTGACCGCCAGCGCCTGCGTGCCCGCGTTGCCGCCCATGCCGGCAATGACCGGCATCATGACCGCGAGCGTCGTGAGCTGGCGAATGAGGGACTGGAAGCCGTAGACGACGCTCGCGGCCAGGAATGCCGTGGCGAGATTAATGATGAGCCACGGCAGCCGGCTCCGCACGGCCGCCGACCATGACGCCTGGAGCGCCTCGTCGGGCGAAGTGCCGCCGAACTGGAGGATGTCCTCGGTGCTCTCCTTTTCGACCACGTCGAAGACGTCGTCAAACGTCACGCGCCCCACCAGGCGGCCGTCGGCGGTCACCACCGGAATGCTGGCCTGGTCATAGCGCGAGAGAAGCCGAGCCACCTCTTCCTGGTCCATCTCCGGCGGCACGGTGACGTCGGGATGGTGCATGAACGCGCGGACCGGCCGCTCGAGGCGGCTGCTCACCAGCTGCTGCAGCGAGAGCACGCCCTTGAGGATGCCGCTTCGGTCCACCACGAAGACCTGATAGAAGTCTTCAACCTCTTCGGCCTGGCGGCGGATCCGTTCCAGGGCCTCGGCCGTGGTATCAGTCTCCAGCACCGAGACCACGTGCGTGGTCATGCGGCCGCCGGCCGTCTCTTCGGTGTACTGCAGCAGTGTGCCGACGTCCGGGCGGTCGGCGGCGTCGGTCAGGATGCGCTGTGCCTCATCGGGCTCGAGCCCACGCAGCAGCTCTGCCGCGTCGTCGTCGTCCAGTTCACGGATGATGGCGGCGGCGTGAGCCGCCGGCAGTGACGCCAGCGCTTCTTCGGCGTGCGCGTCCTCCGGCATGGCCACGAGCGCCCGGCTCGCGATGTCGGCCGGGAGCGCCGAGACCAGCTGCAGCCGCTCCTCGCCGTCGAGTTCGCAGAGGGCATCGGCGAGATCCGCCGGCTCACAGGCGCTCGCGAGCGCAACGGCCGCGGCCAGCGGCCCATCACGCAGCAGGTCCCTCAGCTCATGCAGCCGCTCGGCCTGGTCGGTCACGCCTCGCCTCCCAGGCGCTGCGCCGGAGGCCCTTCCAGCCGTACGAGCATTCGCTCGATGCGAGCAGGCGAGGCCTGCATCACGTCCACCACCAGTCCGCCGAGCATGAACCGCTCGCCCGGGCTGGGGATGCGGCCGGCCAGTTCGGTGATCCGACCCCCGAACGTGGTGGCCCGGCCCGGCGGCAGCTCCACGCCGAAGCGCTCGGCGATGGCCTCCACAGATTCGGAGCCATCGGATTCCAGCAATCCGATGGGCGGCACGACGGGCGCCGGGCCGGATTCATCGTGCTCGTCGAAGATCTCGCCGACCAGCTCCTCGAGCAGGTCCTCCAGGGTAACCACGCCCTGGGTGCCGCCGAATTCGTCGATGATCACCGCGAGGTGCCGGCGCTCGCGCTGCATGTCGAGCAGCAGGTCGCCGCAGTTACGCGAGGCGGGAGCGATGGTCACCGGCCGGATGGGAAGCGGTGCCTGCGAGCGCAACTTGAAGAGATCAAAGGCGTGGAGCATGCCGACGATGTCGTCGAGCGTGCGGCGATAGACGGGAATCCGGCTGTAGCCGCTCTCCAGAAAGACGCGGCGCATGTCGGTGAGGTCCGAATCCTCGGGCACCGCGACGATCTCGGTTCGCGGCGTCATGACCTCGCGCACTTGCCGCTCGGCGAAGCTCATCACCCCGCCGATCAGCATCAGCTCGTTGTCATCCACACCGGCCGAGGCGGTCTCGCGCCAGATGGCGCCCAGCTCGCCGTGGCGCGACCGCTGTCGCGACGGCAGCATCAGGCCCACCAGCCGCGCCCATGGCCGAAACACTGGCATGACGGCGGCGAGCACCGCTTCCGACCTCGGCTCCGTGAGCCAGCGCGGCACCAGATATCCCGCCGCGAGCGCCACGGGCAGGGCGATGAGCGCCACGCCCAGGAGCGACAGCAGGAACGTGGACCCGATGACACCGGGCAGCGCCATCGCGAGCAGGATCACACCGAGCGAGGTCGTGGAGGCGGCCACGGTCAAGCGGGCATCTGCCTCCACGAGCCAATCCAGCGAGGGACCGCGGCCCCGGAGCCGGCTGGAAAGCGTCTGCGCGAGCTGGCGCTTGCTCACCGCCATCTGCGCGGCTCCTGCGGTCGCGCCGAACACGGTGAGCAGCAACCCCAGAACCACGGCGATCCAGATCACGTCACCGACTCCGCGGGCGGTTCGCCCTGCACGCGGCGCACGCTCACCCGCTTGACCCGGCGGCGGAACACCTGTTCCACGAAGAGCTCGTAGCCGTTGACCCGGATCGCTTCGCCCGTCCGGGGCACACGCCCAAACTCCGCCAGTACCAGGCCGCCCACGGTGGCAACATCCTCGCGATCGAAGTCGTGCTGCAGCTCGGCTTCCAGTTCGGCAAGCGCCACACCGCCCTGGACGCGGACCTGGTCGTCCGAGACACGCTGGATGGGTGGCACCTCGTCCGTGTCATATTCGTCCTGGATTTCCCCGACGATCTGCTCGAGGATGTCTTCCAGTGTGACGATGCCTGCCGTGCCGCCGAATTCGTCCACCACCACGGCCAGGTGCGCAGGCCCGCGCTGGAAGTCCCGGAGCTGGCGGTCGAGCGTCTTGCCCTCGGGCACGAACGGCACGGGACGGATGAGCGACTGCCACGGCTCCTCCGCATCATCCTCCGACATGTGGGCCAGCATGTCCTTGGCGTAGATCACGCCGGAGACGGCGTCGGGATTGCCGTCGGAGACCAGCAGGCGAGCATGTTCCGAGCGCTTGAGCACATGGACGACCTCGATTCGCGAATCGCCCACGTCAACGCCGACGATGTCGATGCGGGGCGTCATGACCTCGGCCACCGTCATGTCGGCGAGCGAAAAGACGCCCAGCAGCATGTCGCGCTGCGCCGCGCCCACCTCGGGCCGGGTCGTGGCCCCCTCCGATATGACGCGCGCGTCGAGCCGCGCCACCAGCCTGAGCAAGGGAGCGAGCGGGATCAGGCTGCGCACCGCGACGCGACGCACCGGCGCCGTCAGCTCCGGCGCGATCGCCGCGAGCAGGCGCGGCAGCAGGTCGCCCAGCGCCCACACAAGCGTGACGCCGATGAGCAGGCGGGGATAGGCGCCACCCGGCCCGCGAATCCACCAGAGGACGGAGCCGCCGGCCACGACGCCGGCGAGCGCCATCAGGATCAGGTGCGCAATGTGAAGGCTGCGCTGCACCGGCAGCGGACCGGTGGTAGCTGCAAGCTGGCGGGCCAGCACCCGCGGGAGCTCTTCTTCCGACTCGTTGGCGAAGGCGATGAGACCGGCCCAGAGCGTGAGGATGAGCATCACCAGCGGCGCGATGAACTGCTGCAGTGCGCCGATCACTCGAGCTGCCTCAGGTAGCGCTCCTGCCGCCGCCACATGGGCGACTGCTCGCGACCGGGTCCATGGGGGTGGTCATGCCCCAGGACGTGGAGCACACCGTGCACGACGAGTCGCCTCAGCTCCTGCCGCGGCGGGACACCGAATCGCTGGGCCTGCTGGCGGGCAACGGCGGGGCAGATGTAGATGTCGCCAACGAGGTGGTTGCCTGGCTGGGCCAGCGAAAAGGCAAGCACATCGGTGGGCCGGTCCTTCCCCTTGTGCTCCCGGTTGAGCGCGCGCATGGTCGTGCGGCCCACGAAGCTCACGGAAAGCTCAGCCTGGCGACGCTCGCCCGAGAGCACGACCTCCGCGATCCGCCGCACTTCGGCGTCGGGCAGTCCGCGGGCCCGACCGCCCACCATCACCTCACCCACGCGAGAGGACCTCGGTGCTCGAGCGAAAGACGCGAGTCTCACTCGGCGGCCCGGGATACTCGACCCGGGAATGGAATTGGGACGTCAGCACCCGGGCAAATTCCTCGCGCACCGCGTCGAGATCGCGCAGGGTGAGCGGAGCGTCATCCAGCTGCCCCGAGGCAATGCGCTGTCCCACCATTTCGTTGATGGCGGCGCGCACGGACTCGGGACCGGGCTTCTGCAGGGTGCGAACGACGGCTTCCACGGAGTCGGCGAGCATGACCACGGCGGTTTCGCGCGACCGGGGCCGCGGACCAGGGTAGCGGTACGCCGCGGTGTCCACGTCGGCAGGGTCGCGCCCTTCGCTTGCGCGATGGAGGAAGTAGCGGATCTCGCTGGTGCCGTGATGCTCCGGGATGAAGGCCGCCACCGAGTCCGGCAGGCGCGCGGCGTCGGCCAGCTGCATTCCCTCGGTCACGTGCGAGCGGATGATCGCCGCGCTCTCCTCCGGCACCAGCCGATCATGTGGATTGGTTCCGGGCGACTGGTTCTCCACGAAGAACTGCGGCCGGCTGAGCTTGCCAATGTCGTGGTAGTAGCACCCGACACGAGCGAGCAGACCATTGGCACCGATCACGGAGCAGGCCGACTCGCAGAGGTTGGCCATCGTGACGCTGTGGGCCCAGGTGCCCGGCGCCTCCACCGCGAGCCGCCGGAGCAGCGGGCGTGAGGGATCGGCCAGCTCGAGCAGCGTGAGGTCCGTGGTGCGATGAGTGGCAGTCTCCGCGAACGGGAGCAGCAGCATGGCCAGGGAAACGCTGACCACCGCGCTCACATAACCGGCAAAGAGACTCTCGACCAGCTGTGACTCGGTCCAGCCGAGCTGGACTGCCGCCGCGATGGAGCCAAGGGCATAGGCGCAAGCGAGGAGGCCGACCGTCACGTAGACGCGGGAGCGGCGCCGGATGGCGCGGACGCTCATGGCGGCGGCGGTCCCCGCCACCACGCCGAAGAGTATGGCCGGTGTCGGCTTGAGGAGCCATTGCTGCCCCAGCAACGTCGCCATGCTGAGCGCGGCGACCACCGCGATCCGGCCGTTGTAGAGCATCGCGATGATCAGGATGGCCAGCGGAAGCGGAAGAAATTCCGTGCGCTCCGGGAACGCGGCAATCACCCCGCGAGAAAGCAGGACGGTCGCGATGAGGAGCAGCGCGAGGAAGGCCATTTCCCGCCAGTCGGCGTACGTCTCGCGCCGGTACAGCATGAGGAGCAGCCAGAACGGCGACAGCAGCAGCATGTCCGCCAGCAGGCCACCGGCAAAGCCGCGGCTCAGCACGTCGGTCGGGCCGAGCTGGCGGAGGCGCTCGCGGAGACTCACCAGCTTGTCATGGATCTCGGGCGTGACCCGATCACCCGAGGTCACGATCGCCTCGCCCGCGATGACCCGGTAGCGCAGCGAGTCCACCCCGAGCCGCCGCTGGCCGCGACGGCTGGCGGTGAGGTCCTGGTCAAACACCACGGTGGGACGGTAGAAGCTCGCGGCGATGCGGCGGAAGACCCGCTGACCCAGCGCGTCCGCCTCGGGCACGGCGGCGCGATCCGAGCGTTCGACAAAGTCGGAGAACGTGATGAGCGAGGAGCGCGGGACCAGGCGCTCGTTATTGCCTCGAATGAGGCTCACCGATTGACTCGATTCACCACGCACCTGGCCTGCATCCGCGACGCCGTCAGACAGCACCGAGGTGACGAAGTGCACCAGGCTGTCCGACATGCGCCGCCGCGCCGGCGAGCGTGCGAGCCACGCCGCCTCATCGGGCGACAGGCTCACGAGCCGAGAGTCGCCTGCCCGCGCCACAATGGCCGGTCCGGACGGAGCCGCCGCGTCGACCAGGCTCAGGAACTCCCGGAGCGCTGCCACGGCCGAATCACGCGCGGTCGCGTCGAACCGGTAAACCGGCGGCACCGTCTGCGCCCGCTCGGTCTGCTCGCGGGCAATCTCGTCATCCGACTTTCGCACCACATACGATACGGGAGCCACCACCGTACGATCGGCGCGCTCACCCACCTGCCACGCGGGGATGGTGACGACGTCGGGCGACGGGAAGGTGAGCTGGGTGACGAGCGCCACCAGCAGGACGAGACCCCAGCGAGGGAGGTGATCCCGCCACGGCATGGCCATCAGCCTCCCTGGTCCTCCGCATAGGCGCGGATGATTTCGCGCACCAGGCGGTGACGCACCACGTCGGATTCCTGGAGGTAGCAGAAGCCGATGCCGTCGATGCCCTGCAGCACCCGCTCGATCTGCACCAGGCCGGAATCCTCCCGCCTCGGCAGGTCGATCTGGGTCTTGTCGCCCGTGACGACCGTCTTGCTGTTCACGCCGAGCCGGGTGAGGAACATCTTCATCTGGGCGACCGTCGCGTTCTGCGCCTCATCGAGAATGATGAACGCGTCGGCCAGCGTGCGGCCCCGCATGTAGGCAAGCGGCGCGATCTCGATGGTGCGGGTCTCGAGGGCGCGCTGCACCCGGTCATGCGGCATCATGTCCTCGAGCGCATCGTAGAGCGGACGCAGGTACGGATCGACCTTCGCCTGAAGGTCGCCCGGCAGGAAGCCGAGCGACTCGCCCGCTTCTACGGCGGGGCGGGCAAGGATGATGCGGCGCACCCGCTTCCGGGCCAGTGCCTCGATGGCCTTGGCCACGGCGAGGTAGGTCTTGCCGGTGCCCGCAGGCCCGATGCCGATCACGATGTCGCTGGCGGCGATGGCCTGGACGTAATCCCGCTGGCCCTGCGTCCGTGCCACGATGGCGCGACGGAGCCCAGGCAATACGATGCGGCCTTCGGGCACATTGGCCGGCACTTCCACCGGGCCTTCACTCACCAGCCGGCTCACATCGTCGGCGGTCACCGGTTCGCCCATGCGGGCCAGATCGATCAGGCCCTGCACGATTGGCGTCGCACGCTCCACCGTTTCGGCGGTCCCGGTCAGCGCCAGCGCATCGCCGCGGTAGCTCACCCGCACGTCGAGCTGCTTCTGCAGTTCGGCCAGGGTCGCGTCGTTGACGCCGGTCAGCAGGAGCGGATCGGCTCCTTCGGTCGAGAGCCGGTGGGTTGTGTCGTCTGCCACGGGTTACCTCATGTGCCAAGAGCCGAAGGCCAGAAGCTGAAGGCTGGAAGCTCCTGGCCTTCAGGTTTCAGTTTTCAGCTCCAGATGCACTGCCTTCAGGTCGCGCGGGTCCACCGCCGTCGGCGCCCCCTCGAACAGCGCGCGCGCCGCGGTGGTCTTGGGAAATGCAATCACGTCCCTGAGCGACGTGGCTCCCGCCAGCAACATGACCAGCCGGTCGAGGCCCAGGGCAAATCCGCCGTGCGGCGGAGCGCCGGCCGCGAGCCCGTCCAGCAGGAAGCCAAAGCGTCGCCGTACCTCATCGTGCGGGATTCCCAGCAGCCGAAAGATGGTCTCCGGGACGCGTGGATCGGTAATCCTGATCGAGCCGCTGCCCAGCTCGTTGCCGTTATAGACCGCGTCATAGTGCAGCGCGCGACAGCTTGCCGGGTCGCTTTCGAGGCGATCGATGTCATCCGGGTGCGGCGCGGTGAACGGATGATGCGCGGGGACGTACGCTCCAGTCTCGGCATCGAGCTCGAAGAGCGGGAAATCGCTGATCCACACGAACGCGTGCCGTGCGCGCGGCGTGACGTCGCCGCGGCGGCAGAGCTCGCTCCGAACGGCGTGGAGTGCCGGCGATGTGATGGCATCGGGTCCGCTCACCGCGAGCAGCAGCGCGCCCTCGTCGCCCTGGAGGTGGGCGAGCATCTCCGTACCAAGCGCCTTCGTGCCCTGCCCTTCCCAGCCAGCCGCCGTGCGCCGAGCCCAGATCAACCCGCCCGCGCCGGCGGCCTTGGCCTGCGCGGCGAGCTGATCGAGCTCCTTCCGGCTGAGCACCGCGCCGCCCCGCATCTGGATGCCGCGCAGCCGCCCCCCGGCGTCGATTGCGTCACGCAGGAACGGTGCGGCGTCGGTACCGACCGACGCGGTCAGATCCTGAATTTCGAGCTCGTACCGCAGGTCGGGCTTGTCAACGCCGTAGCGCTCCATGGCATCATGCCAGGTCAGGCGCGGGAATGGCTGCGCCACCTCCTGGCCCGCCTCCCGCCACAGGTCCACAAGTACCCGCTCCACCACGGCTTCGACATCCCCCGCACTCACGAACGACGCCTCGAGATCGATCTGGGTGAATTCGGGCTGCCGGTCGGCGCGCAGGTCCTCGTCGCGGAAGCAGCGGGCGATCTGGAAATACCGGTCATACCCGGCGACCATGAGCAGTTGCTTGTAGATCTGCGGTGACTGCGGCAACGCATAGAACTCACCGATGTGTACTCGGCTCGGCACCAGGTAGTCCCGCGCGCCTTCAGGCGTCGGCTTGGTAAGAATCGGCGTTTCGATTTCGAGGAAGCCAAGGTCGCTGAGCGTGCGCCGCGCCCGCTGCGTGAGCCGGTGACGGAGCATGAGGTTGCCCTGGAGCTCCGGACGGCGCAGGTCGAGGATCCGGTGCTTGAGGCGAAGCTCCTCGGCGGCGAGTTCCTCGCCCTCCTTCCGGGCCACGGGAATAGCCGGCGTGACGGCCGGACCTACGAGGCGCAAGCCCGTCACATGCAGTTCAACATCGCGGGTGCGCAGCGATGCATCCCGGGCGGGCTCCGGCCGCCGCTCAACTTTCCCTTCGACGACAACCACGCTCTCGGCACCCAGTTGCGCCGCGCTTTCCATGACGCCCGCCGGCGTCCAGCGAGGATCGAAGGAGAGCTGGACAAGACCTTCACGATCACGGAGATCGATGAAGACCAGGCCGCCGAGGTCCCGTACCCGGTGCACCCAGCCGCCGAGTCGCACGTCAGTGCCCACATCGGCAAGCCCCAGCGCGCCACAGTAGTGGCTCCGGATGGCCGTGGCCGTCATGCAACCTCTTTCTTCTGCTGACAGGTCATGGGTGCATGCGATGCGCTCAGCGCGATTCCGCGTCGGCCAGCGCCTGGTAGAAGGCTTCCCCGCTCTGCGCAGCCAGGAGCTGGCGACGCAGGTCTTCGCTGCGCGCGAGCCGCGCGATGCGGCTCAGCGCCTTGACATGCTGCCCGGCACAGCGTTCCGGACCGACCAGCATGAAAAAAAGCTGCACCGGCGCCCCGTCGAGCGCGTCGAACGCGATGCCGTCCAGCGTCCGACCGGCAACAGCGGCGAGATCCGGCATGCTCGGCGAGCGCCCGTGCGGGATGGCAATCCCGAAGCCAATACCGGTGCTCAGAACCTGCTCCCGCTCCTTGACAGCCCGGAGCACGTCGGCTGCGTCCCCGCCGGACTCCTGTACCAGCAGCTCCGACAGCTCCCGCAGCACCCCGGGCTTGTCCGTGGCCGAGAGGGGCACGCGCACCCGCTGCGGCGTCAGGAGCTGGCTCAGGAGCATGCGCAAGAGGGGTGCGGCATGGGTCAAACGTAACCGGCAAGATGAAGTGCGACAAGCAATTCTGGCCCCGACGGAGGGCCCGTCAATTATCTTTCCAGGATGGATAGCACCCCTGGAATTCTCGACCTTGCTCCCGATGCCGCTCGTGCCCGGATTGCGGCGTGGGTGACGGCGCGCGGTCTCCCTGGCTATCGCGTCGAGCAGCTGGTGCGCCGGCTCTGGGTGGACCCGGTGGCCAGCTGGGCTGACGCGACCGAACTGCCGCGCACCCTCCGGACCGAGCTCGAGGCGGAACTGCCGCTGGGGCGGCTCGCGCTGGACGTCGAGGAGGAGTCGAGCGACGGCACCCGCAAGTACCTGTGGCGGCTGGCCGACGGCGAAGCGATCGAGTCGGTCCTCATCCCGACTGGCGCCCGTCGGACTCTGTGCATTTCGTCCCAGGCGGGCTGTGCGCTCAAGTGCGCCTTCTGCGCCACGGGCACGATGGGGTTCCGGCGCGATCTTTCGCCATTCGAGATAGCCGGCCAGGTGCGCGAGCTGGTGCTCCGCAACGAGGCCGACAAGCCCTCCAACATTGTGTTCATGGGCATGGGCGAGCCGCTGCTCAACTGGCCTTCCGTGAATGCGGCGCTATCCATCCTGAATCAGCCGGAAGGCTTCGGCATCGGCGCACGACACATCACGGTCTCCACCGTCGGGATCCTTCCCGGCATGCAGGCATTTGCCGAGCGACCAGAGCAGTTTCGCCTCGCCATCTCCCTGCACGCGCCGACGGCGGCGCAGCGCCTCAGCATCATGCCGGTGCAGAAGAAGTACGGGCTCGACGAAGTACTTCGCGCGGCCGAGGCGTTCCGGCGGAGGGTCACGTTCGAATACGTGATGATTGCGGGCGTGAATGACGCGCTGGAGGATGCCGACGTGCTGGCGCGCCACGCCCGAAAGCTGGGCGCCTTTGTCAACATCCTGCCGCTGCACCCGGGCGGGGCGCCGGGCCTGGCGCCAACTCCGTCGGCGAGCATCAACGCGTTCGCGGCCCGGCTTCGCGCGCAGGGCATCGAAGCCACGGTGCGGCGAAGCCGGGGCCTGGACATCAGTGCGGCATGCGGCCAGCTCAAGGTTGAAGTCGAGCGGCGGCGCCGTCGGAGCCCGGCGAAGGATCTCAGTTGACGAGATTGGGCGGCTGCTGGCCCCGCTCCCATGCCGCGATATTCTCAAGCACCAGGTGGCCCATCGCGGTGCGTGCCTCGACGGTGGCGCTGCCCATGTGCGGAAGCAGCACTGCCCGCTCCGACCGGAGCAGCCCCGGATGCACCCGCGGCTCCTGTTCGTAGACGTCCAGCCCGCAACCGGCCAATTGGCCGCGCGCCAGCGCCGCCGCCAGCTCCGGCTCGTCGATCACCGCCCCGCGCGAGGTATTGATGACGAGCGCATGCGGCTGCATGAGCTCCAGCCGACGGGCATCCATCAAGTGATAGGTCTCGGGAGTCAGCGGGCAGTGCAGCGAGAGCACGTCAACGCTGCGAACGAGCTCATCGAGCTCCATGACGCGTTCGGCGTTGAAGCCAGCGAGCCGCTCGGGTGCGACGGACGAGCGCGAGTAGTAGCGAACCGACATGCCGAGTCCGCACGCCGCGCGACGCGCAGTCTCCGACCCGATCCGTCCCATGCCTACGATTCCAAGGACTCGGCCGGTGAGCCCCATGCCGGGCAGATGGGTCGGTTCCCAGCCTGTCCAGTGGCCGGCACGGAGCTGGCGCTCCCCTTCGCCCGCGCGCCGCGCCACCATGAGCATGAGCGTGATGGCCAGCTCGGCGGTCGCATCGGTGAGTACGCCCGGTGTGTTGGTAACAATGATGCCTCGGGCCCTGGCAGCCTCCAAGTCGATGTGGTTTACACCCACGCCGTAGTTTGCGATCAGGCGAGTCCGCGGTGCATCCGGGATGTCCGCCGAGCCGATCGGGTCGGCAACGGTACAGACCAGGACGTCGGTCGTGGCGAGCAGCGCCCGAATATCCAGCCGGGAGCGCGCCGCCTCCGAGGCGGGTAGCCGCAAGTCGTACCGGGATGCCAGCTGTGCTTCAATGGAGGCTGGCAGGCGGCGGGTGAGGCCGACCACGACTGGAGTATTTGTCATGACGTTTCCCAACGCTGAAGAATTGCTGAGAGGTTGGCGCTGGCCACGCAGCTCACTGGGCGAGGACGCGGTGGTTTGCTTCGCCAGCGCCCTTCGGGCAGTGGCGCCTGGCCCTGCTGTCGAGCGCGCGCTGGCCGGTGTGGGCCCCGCGCGCTTCACGCACCTGCTGGCGCTGGGCAAGGCGGCAATCCCGATGGCCGAGGCAGCGAGCCGCTGGCAAGTTGCGCGTGGAGATGCGTGGCGCGCCAGTGTCGCCGTCGCGCCTGAAGGCAGCACTTCGGCGGGCTCCGGCCTGTCGATCGTGCATGGCGATCACCCGGTGCCTGGCCAGCACTCCGCAAGAGCGGCGGGTGCAATCGGAGCGTTCGCCGAGGGAATGACCGCGGATGACCACGTCCTGGTGCTGCTGTCGGGTGGGACGAGCAGTCTTGCTGGTGCTCCCGTTGCCGGCGTGTCGCTCGAAAGCCTGCAAGCAATCTTCCGCATGCTCCTCGCGAGCGGGCTCGACATCCACGAGGCGAATACGGTGCGAAAGCGCTTCCTGCGCTGGGGTGGCGGGCGGCTCGCGGCGGCGCTCGCGCCGGCCCACATCCATGTGCTCGCGATCTCCGACGTGCCCCGCGATGAACCCGCGACGATCGGGTCGGGACCCGTCTCTCCCGATGACTCCACACCGGCCGACGTCACGGCCTTGCTGGCTGCGCATGAACTGGACCTGCCTCGCGATGCCGCCGCAGCCCTGACTGCGATGAGCCGGGGTGACGCACCGGGTATGCCGGGACGGGATGCGCCCTGCTTCCGGCGGGTGACATTCCAGGTGATCGCTTCGAACGCCACCGCCCTCGAGGCTGCCGCGGCCATGGCGCGTTCACTGGGTTACTCGACCGCACTCGAGCCGGACGGCCTGCACGGCGACGCGCGCGAGGTTGGGAAAGAGCTTGCCCAGCGCCTGCGCGCGCAGCCGCCCGGGCAACGGTGCGCCCTGATCATGGGCGGCGAAACGACGGTGACGCTCGGACGGTCTGCGGGCACGGGGGGCCGCAACCAGGAACTGGCGCTCGCTGCCGCAAAGGGACTGGACGGCGCGGCGCATGTGGCGCTGCTCGCCGCCGGCACCGATGGCAAGGACGGCAATTCCGCGCTGGCGGGAGGCCTCGTGGACGGCGACACATGGAAACGCATTCCGGACGGCGCGGCGCAGTTGCGAACGCATGAGAGCAGCGCAGCGCTTGCTTCGGCTGGTGCAGCGCTCTATACCGGGCTTACCGGGACGAACGTGATGGATGTGGTCATCGGGCTTAGGGCGTAGGGCCTGGGGCTCAGCGCTCGGCTCTCACGGATGCAACCCCGTTTCCGGCCGGAAATCCTCGCCCAGGACCACCGTCACGTCCACATGGCGAGTCGAATCGGGGGCACTGCGGATGACGCCGACGCCGAGCGCTCGTGCGACGGTGCGGGCGTGGCGGTCGTCGCCGCGGCGCACCAGGAGCGTGGTTCGGGCAGTGGAGTCGGTGTTGTCATAGCCGACGACGTCGATGCCGTGGGAGCGCAGCAGGCGTGCGGCGGTGCGCGCGAGCCCGCGATGGTCGGTCCCATTCATGACCTCGACGATGGCCGTTTCCTCGCCATCCGGGACCGACCACGCGAGCTCCGCTGGCGGGCGAGCTGCGGTGCCCGGCTGCCCGGGTCGTGGCGTCTGGGACTCGCGGAGCAGGACAACCACGGCCACACCACTCACCAGCAGGGCGGCCAGGATCAGGACGAGGGTTCGGCGAGGCTGTTCCAGAAGCGCACCATCGGCTCGAGCAGTGGCCAGTCGGACTCGATCACGTGGAGCATGCGGGCCCGGGCCACCTCGCGCAGGACGTGCTGCGAGCGACGCGGAAACTCGCTTGCGAGCTCGACGCGATGGTCATGGTCGAACTCGCGGCCGGGTTCGAGGTAGTCCGCGCAGTAGAGCACCCGACCGACCATGTCCCATTCGGCCAGTCCCACGGAGTGATAGCGCACCGCATCGAGCACACCGCGATCGGTTTCGCCCTCCGCCTTGGCGCGGGCCGCGCTGGCCGGGCCATGACGCAATTCGACCGGCCCCGTCATGCTGGACGCCCACTCGGTCAGCGTCGCCTCGCTGGCGTCGCGCAAGGCGTCATGCAGCCAGACGGCCCTGAGCCACCGATTACGCTCGGAATCGGGCACGCCCATGGCCTCGGCCCACTGCGCAGCCAGTTGCGCCACGCGGGTGACGTGGGCCAGCCGGTCGGGGCTGATCTCGGCCCACGGGGGAAGGGTCGGGCGAAGTGCGGGAGAGGTCAGGTGGCGATCCGTTGCAGGAACGTGGAGAATCTCACGCGCGGAGTGCCCGCCGCTCAGCGCTCGGCGCGCAACGCGGGACGCACGATGCGGTTCTGTTCGTCCACAAACACCACGCGTGGCTGGTAGTCAACGAGTTCCGCATCCTCGAAGGTGCCGTAGGCAATGAGGATCACGAGATCGCCCGGCAGGCCCAGGCGCGCAGCGGCGCCATTCAGCTGCATCACGCCGGATCCGCGCGCGCCCGGGATGACATAGGTCGTGAAGCGCGCGCCGTTGTTGACGTTGACGACCTGGATCTCCTCGAATTCGACCAGATCAGCGGCATCGAGGAGGTCCTCATCCACCGTGAGCGAGCCCTCGTAATGCAGGTCCGACGAGGTGATGGTGGCGCGGTGGATTTTCGACTTCATCAGGTGACGACGCACGGCGCTCAATCCTCTCCCAGGATAACATTGTCGATGAGGCGCGTCCCGCCCACCCGCACCGCAATGGCAATAATGGTGCCGGCTTCAGCTGTCGCGATGGGCAGCATCTCTTCCGGATCGACCACTGCAATATAGTCCGCGCTGAGCGCTCCCTGCACCTCCAGTGTCGCCCGCACTCGCTCAGCCAATCGGCCCGCATGATGCTCGCCGCCGGCGAACGCGGCGCTCGCCGCCGCGAGCGCCGCGTGCAGCGCCGTTGCCTGACGCCGCTCGGCCGGCGAGAGGTAGACATTACGGCTGCTGAGCGCGAGGCCATCGCTCTCCCGCACGATGGGCACCCGCTCGAGGCGCAGGTTCCAGTCGAGATCGCGGACCATCTGGCGGATCAGCGTGAACTGCTGGATGTCCTTCTGGCCGAAGCAGGCGACCTCGGGCTCCGCCAGGTGAAACAGCTTGGCGACCACGGTCAGCACGCCCGCAAAATGCCCCGGACGCACACTGCCTTCCCACCGGCCGGCGAGGTCACCCGGCACGACCCGGGTGGCCGAGCCGGCAGGATACATCGTCTCGGCGTCGGGCAGAAACAGGAGGTCGACACCGCGCTCACGCGCCAGCGCGCGATCGCGCTCGATGTTACGAGGATAGCGTGCCAGATCCTCGGCGGGGCCGAACTGCAGCGGATTGACGAAGATGCTCATGACGACAGCGTCGGCCGACTGGCGCGCCGCGTCAACCAGTGCCAGGTGCCCTTCGTGCAGCGCGCCCATCGTGGGCACGAGTGCCACTCGCCGCCCCTCCTCCCGGCGGGCACGCCGCCACGCCCGGAGCTGTCCGATCCCGCTGACTTCAAGCATGGTCAGTCGAAACTGTGCGCGGCGTCGGGGTACTGGCCCTTCCGCACCTCGTCGGCAAACGAGGCAGCGGCGGCCCGAATGGTGGTGGCAAGCTCGGCATAGCGCTTCAGAAACTTGGGGGTGAACTGTTCGTTCATGCCCAGCATGTCGTGCAGCACAAGCACCTGTCCATCGCAGTGCGCACCGGCCCCAATGCCGATGGTGGGCACCGTGAGCGCCTCGGAAACGCGCCGGGACAGTTCGGCGGGCGTCAGCTCGAGCACGACCGCGCAGGCGCCTGCCTGTTCCA
This sequence comes from Gemmatimonadales bacterium, assembly GCA_035708725.1. Taxonomy (GTDB): domain Bacteria; phylum Gemmatimonadota; class Gemmatimonadetes; order Gemmatimonadales; family GWC2-71-9; genus CAMLHP01. The sequence goes on from DASTFH010000100.1 coordinate 29,913, forward strand.
GCGCCAGCGCATCGGCAACCAGCCGGTCGGCGGCGTCCGATTCCCTGCCCTGCACGCGATAGCCGCCCAGCGCGTGAACCGACTGGGGGGTCAGGCCGAGATGGCCGATTACCGGAATGCCCCGCTCGACCAGTGCCGCGACGGTCGGTGCCATGGCCTGCCCGCCTTCGAGCTTGACGCCGTTGGCACCGGTTTCCTGCATCACGCGCCCCGCATTCCGGATGGCGTCCTCGATGGAGATCTGGTAGGTGAGAAACGGCAGGTCGACGAACACCAGTGCAGTGGTGCCTCGGCGCACGCTGGCACCGTGGTAGATCATCTGGTCGAGCGTCGCGCTGAGCGTGGAGTCACGACCCGCCAGCACCTGATTCACGGAGTCCCCGACGAGAAAGACATCCACCGGCGCCGAGTCGAGGATGTGCGCGAACATGGCATCGTAACAGGTGAGCATCACGATGGGCCGCCCAGCCGCCTTCATGGCGGTGAGTTCGGGGACGGTCCGGGGACGCCGTTCAGTCGTCATGGCCAAGCAGCTCCGCGAGTTCACGCTGCCAGAAATCCCGCGCCGGCAGCCCAGGATGGGGCAGCGTCAGGCCAGGTTCATCGAGCGTGAGATCATCATAACGCACTATGTCCAGGTCGAGCGTTCGAGACTCCCACCGCCTGTGCAGCTCGCGCAGGCGGCCCGCCGCACGCTCGATCTGCTGGCACCCGTCCAGCAGCTCACGCGGGCTCAGCCGGGTACGCAGTCGCACCATCTGGTTGAGGTACGGTGGCTGCCGGCGCCCGCCCAGCGGCGCGGTTTCCTCGATGCTGCTCACGGCGACCAGCCGGGTCGATGGCATGGCGCCGAGGGACTCGCGAGCAAAAGCAAGGTACGCCTCCCGGTCGCCCAGGTTACTCCCCAGCGCGATAAACACGCGGTGCATGACGCTCAGGCCCCGACCGCGAAGTGCCGGGCCAACACCTGGAGTTCGGCCGCCATTTCGGCCAGGGCCCGCGTGGTCTGCTCCAGCTCGGCCTGCCCCAATGTCGCCTCAGCGGAGCGGGTTGTCAGCTGGCGCGTATCGTCGCGCATGCGCCGGGACGACTCGGCCACGCGCTGGATCCGCTCGTTGAGGGTATGAAACGACGCCTCCTGGGTCGTGGCCATTTCCGCCACGCGCCGGGCATGACGGCCTGCATCGCCCGTCGCGCCGACAATGGCCTCGAACGCGCTCGCCGCCGCCGAGCTCACTTCCTCAACGTCCGCCGCCACCGTCTGGCCGATGCGCATCTGCCGGCCTACGGCGTCCACCTGGCTCGAGACCTCGCTCACCAGCGAGCCCGCCTCCCGCGCGGCCTCGAGGGACTGCGCCGCAAGGTGCCGGATTTCCTCTGCGACCACGGCAAAGCCGCGACCTTCGCGGCCCGCCCGCGCCGCTTCGATGGCCGCGTTCAGCGCGATCAGATTGGTCGCGTCCGCGATTTCCCGGATCGAGCCGATAAAGCCGGTGATGCGCCGGCTCACCGCGCCGAGCGAGCTCACTTGCTCCGAGCTCTCCCCCACGAACTGCTTGAACTGCGCCAGGCGGCGGAGCGCGTCGCTGACCACGACCTGGTTGTGGGCCGCTGTTTCGGCCGCGCGCTGGCTGGCCGCCGCGGCCTTGGAGCCTTCCTCTGCCATGCTCGCGGTGATGCCACTCATCGTGTCGGTCGCATCCTGACCTTCGCGCACAAACGCGTCCTGGTCACTGACGGACCCTTCAACCGCGCGCGAGACCTCAGCCAGGGCATCGGCACTGTCACGGAGCGAGTCGGTCGCCCGCTGCAGGGCCGCCACCTGGGTGCCGATGAGTTCCACCAGGCCGGTCAGGGGCCGGCGCAGTTCCGCAATATGGATGGCGGTGGCCACCTGGGCGGCAATGGTGCTGAGCGCCGCAAGATCCTTTCCGTGGTAGACGTTCCGCTTGAAATGATCCAGCTCGATGGTGCCGAGGGTATTCTCGCCGAACCGCAGCGGGTGAATAACGATGCATTGCACGTCGGGATCGGGCCGGGTGATGCGCGGATCGTTGCTGCCGTTCCGCACGTGCACCAGCCTGCCGCTCGTGACCGCGTGGCCCCGCAGCGGGATCAATTCCGGCGAGGGCACGCTGCGGTGCGGTCGCCCGATGCTGCTCCGGTACATGAGCGACGCGCTGTCGCCCTCCACCCGGTAGATGCGAAAGTCGCCCCAGTCGAGCAGCCGGTAAGCCAGCCGCTCGATGTGCTCGAGCGAATCCTGCAACGTCACGTTGCTCGCGATGGCCATTTCCATGAGGTGGACCTTGTTCAGGTCCTCTGCGGCAATGGCCTCCTCGAGGATCTTGCGGGTCAGCACGCCCAGCACGGCCAGGAGAAAGAGCACCGCGAGCCATCCGGCCGGCTGCAGCGTTTCAATGGCCGCGACGATAACGACCACGCCGATCATGCTGATGAGATACGAGACGACTTCCCACCGCAGGATGAGGAGGCGTTCCTCGACGTCGAGCTTGCTGCGGATCAGGAGAGTGAAGTAGAAGAGCGCGCGGCCGCAGATGAAATACGCGGCGAGCAGGGCGAAGGCAGCAGGAAGAAAGTCCACGCCCAGTGCGGGGGAGCCGGTCAGCCGCTGCACCATGACGTAAAGGCCATACGCCGCGACGAAGGCGATGACCTCCCGGCCAGTATTGACCAGCGCGGCACGCAGCTCCTTCCGCAGCACCAGCACATCCCCGAGCGCCACGCCCAGTGCCAAGGCCAGCACGGTGGGGCCAGGTCCCAGGACCGCAGCGCCGGTCAGGGCTGCGAGCGAGGTCTGCGTGAGATAGCTGTACTTGCTCAGCCGGATGGGGGCAATGCGGACTGCCATCGTGCCGACGAGCAGGAGTCCCACACCGGTCGGCTGGTCCATCCAGCGGGTGTCCAGCAGCAATGCAAGTCCTGCCACGAGCAGGCCGCCGGCCTGGAGCGAGAAGGCATACCAGCGGAGCAGGACCGGCACGCGGAGGGTCATGCTGCTGGCTCCATCGCACCGTGAAGCGCGGCGAGCGCCGCCTCGAAACCGGCGACGCCGTCCCGCTCGAGAGCTTCAACCAGCGCGCTTCCCACCACGACGCCGTCGGCCAGGGTTGCCACCTCGCGCGCCTGCGCGGCTTCCGAGATGCCGAAGCCGACCGCCACCGGCCGTTCGGTGACGCGGCGCACTCGTGCCACCTGCGCGGCGAGGTCAGCGGCGAGCGTCTGGCTCGCGCCAGTGACACCCAGCCGGGCCACGAGGTAGAGGAAGCCTCGCGCGGCGCGGCCAATGGCCGCAAGCCGCGCGTCAGGCGTGGTCGGCGCCACCAGCGGTACCAGTGCGATGGGGCTCTCGGCCACCGCCCGCTCGATCGCGCGGTCGGCGCCCACTGGCAGGTCGGTCAGCAGCAGCCCCGCGACCCCTGCCGCAGCCGCATCCTTGAGCAGTCTCGGTAATCCGTAGGCGAGCACGGGATTCAGGTAGGTGAACAGCACAACCGGCCGGCGAAGCCCCGCGTCCCGGACCAGGGCGAGCGTGCCGGCGAGGGTCATCCCCTGCTGGAGTGCCGCGTGACTCGAGCGCTGGATCGTGGGGCCGTCGGCCAGCGGATCGCTGAACGGCACGCCCACCTCGAGGATGTCACCCCAGCGATCGGCTATGCGGAGCGCGGCGAGCGATGTCTCCCGATCCGGGAAGCCGGCGGTGAGGTAGGGTACCAGCGCCGCCCGCCGCCGGGCCCGAAGCGCCTCGAAGGTGGTGACGAATGGACTAGACGAAGAAATCGCCAACGACAATGCCATGCCGGCCCGGGTTGGTGACCTTGACGATGGACCGCCGGAAGCGGCCCTCCACATCCTGCTCCGCGAGGTCCACTTGCTGACCCGGCGGCGGAAGCATGCCGCCATCGGCGTCGATCGCCAGACGCACGAGCGGGCGGTTCAGCAGCTTGGTTTCCGGATTGGGCGCGCTCACCACCCCGACCTCCAGCGTGTCGAGGATGACGCAGGTGCCCACCGGGTAGATGCCGATCAGGTTGATGAAAGCCTTGACCAGCACCGGATCATATCCGCGCCGGGGATTCTCCCACATCTCGCGCAGCACCTGGTCGGGCTCGATGGGCACCGTCTGGTAGCTGCGGCGTGTCGTGGCTGCGTCGAACCCGTCCGCCACCGAGACGATGCGCGAGAAAAGTCCGACCTCGCGCGGCCGGACCGTTTTCGGGTAGCCGGTCAGGTCGATCTTCATGTGATGTTCGTGCGCGACGAGGATGGACCGGTACGGAATCTCCTCGTACCCGCGCAGCATGAACAGCGTCAGCGCCCCGAACCAGGGGTGGGCCTGCATCACCCGCCACTCGTGGTCGTCGAGCCCACCGGACTTGTTCAGGATCTCGACCGGAATGCGCGCCTTGCCGATGTCGTGCATCAGGGCGGTCATGCCCAGGTCGTAGAGCTGCAGCTTGGAGAAGCCCAGCTTCTTTCCCAGGGCCACGGCAAAGATGCACACATTGACGCAATGCTGAAAGGTGTATTCGTCATAATCGCGGATCGTGGTGAGGCCCATCAGCGACGTTTCGTTATTGAGCACCTGGTCCACGATCAGCTGCACCGCCCGCTTCATCTTCTTGACGCTGGTGGCCTTGCCCAGGCGAACGCTGGTCACGACCTCCTTCGCCACCGCGACGCCGTGCGAGTAGGTCCGCTTGGCCAGTTCGCGCTGGCGCGCCTGCTCGTCGAGGGAATCTTCCGAGGGCTGGGCCCGTTCGAGCTCCAGGCCGTGAACGCCGCTGGTGAAGAAACGCTCCGCCAGCTCGTCGAATGGCTCCGGAAGGTTGCGTTCCGCCAGGTTGATCAGGATGCTGAGGAACGCCTGCCAGTCACGGCGCGTGACATCCCGGTGGATGTGCAGGACGCCGATGTCGAACGTCCGGAGCGTCGCCAGGATGTTGCTGAAGGAGGCGTAGTTGTCCAGTTCCAGGCGGAGCCGGGTGGAGTTCACGAAGATGAAATCGCCGGAGAGGCGGATCTCGACTTCAGGTTCCTGCTCCAGCAGCGTGGCCGAGGCATGGTCCAGGTCATCGAGGGCCCGCTGCACGGTGGCATTCTCGACCGGATAGAGCTTGAGGCTCCGGAGTGCGGCGTACAGGGTCAGGAGGAGGCCGCGCCCGCTGGCACGCAGTGCTCCATCCTTCGGCGCCCCCTCGGTGATCGGCTGGGTCATGCGGCTCCCTCCCGCAACGCCTGCTTCACGGCGTTCCGCACCACCAGCTCCTTGTCATCCTGCGCTGCCTGGAGCAGCTGGCGCGCCTCCGCGGTCCCGATCCGTCCAAGGGCGAGCGCGGCACAGGCACGAACTTCGGGCGGCTCCTTCATGCGCAGGAGTCCGCGTCCGCCCAGCATGCTCCCGAGCAGCTTGATCCCGGACTGGCCGGCGATGGCACCGTAGGCCTCGAAAAATGCCTTCTTCTCCGACATGTCGAGGTCCTTGAGCGACTTGCCCTGCACCACGTTTTCAACCCGCCTCAGCGCGCTGCGATAGCCTCGAGCGCCGACCGCCTTCACCGCTGCCACCCTGACGGCGCGGTCGCTGTCGTCGAGCGCGCGGTCGAGATGGGCCAATGCGCCCGGCGTGCCGATCGCATCCAGCGCCTGGACGGCGGCCAGGCGGATCTCGCTGCTGTCATGACCCAGCAGGTCGCCCAGGCCGGTGACGGCGCCCTGCAGCTTGAGCCGGCCGCACACCCCGACCAGCGCCGGCAGTGCCTGCGCCCCATCCTCCTCGATCCCCTCGCGGAGGAGCCGGAGCACTTCAGCCGAGTTCTGCGATGCGAGCCGGTCCACCGTTTCCTCGAGCATCTGGCGCACCGTACCGGAATAGAGCCGGGGCACCATGGTGATGATCGGGCCGAGCGCGGCCGCACGCAGTTCGGCCAGCACCTCGCGCACGTCCTCGTCGCCCGGGCGGGTGGATGCCTCATCCAGCGATTGCACCAGCTGCCGCACGATGGCGGGCTCACTCAGCCGCTCCTCGAACTCGCGCACCCGCGCGCGCTCGACCGGCGTGAGCGTCGCAACGCGCTGCTCGAGGACGCGCAGCTCACGCAGGATGGCGGCGACGACACGGAACTCGCCCTTGTTGAGCAGGTTCGGGAGCAGGGCGTCGAGGATGGTGTGAATCTCCTCGCGCACCGCGGGTGCCCGCTCCATTTCGTAGAGGTCGAACAGGATGGCGAGCGCGCTTCCGCGCGCATCCCGCGCGTATTCGTGGCGCACCGCATCGATGACGTAGTTGATCTCCTGCTCATCCAGGAAGTAGAGGGTGCCGTCGAAATCGTCCAGGTCCACCATGCCGCTGGGCCTGGCCGCCTCTTCCTCGACTGCCTGGCGCCGCTCCTCGGGACGCACTTCGGGCGTGGCCCGCTGATCCGGCGCGGCGGCCGGTGTCGCCTCGGAGAACGGTTCCGCGAATACGTAGGAAATCCAGAGAAATTCGCGCTCCCAGAGCAGGGTGAGCAGGTCGTCCGGTGCATCGGTGGCCAGGAAGCGCGCCTGGTTCACCAGCTCGAGAAACTGGCCGATCTCCTCCTGCTCCACCCCCTTCTTGAGCGTGAGGACACGCAGGCCGTCCTTGTACAGCGTCCACGCGATGCTTTCGGCCTTGCTGAGCTGGTGGTAGACAACCTGGTCTTCCCAGATGAAGTCGGTCTCCGCCACCGTCAGCGTGATTTCATCGGTGGCGGCCCAGACGGGGCCGAAGGCCGCCTGCACGTTCTGGCTGGCGCGCTGGTGGATGGGATTGTTGGGCAGGTACATCTGGAACGCGCGCAGCGCCTTCACGAGGCTGGCAATCAGCTCCGCGACCTGCGACGCCGGCAGGACGGCCGATGTGGTATCGGCTACCGTCATCCGCGAGGCTCCATCAGCTGGGCGACATGTGCCACGTCCTTGTCTCCCCTGCCACTCAGGCAAACCAGTACGGTGTGATTCGCGGGCCACGACGTCCGGCGCACCCAGGCCAGCGCATGCGCTGTTTCGAGTGCCGGAATGATCCCTTCAAGTCGCGACAGCGCCCCGAAGGCGGCCAGCGCTTCGTCGTCCGTGACACTCTCGTAGCGCACCCGGCCGGTGTCATGCAGATAACTGTGCTCCGGCCCGACGCCCGGGTAGTCGAGTCCGGCCGAGACCGAGTGCGCCTCGGCCACCTGACCGTCGGCATCCTGCAGCAGGTAACTCAGCGCGCCATGCAGCACGCCCGGGCGTCCGCGGCCCAACGTGGCAGCATGCCGGGCGGTCTCGATGCCCGCTCCAGCAGCCTCCACCCCGACCAGCGCGACGCCGTCGTTCAGGAAGGCAGTGAAGATCCCCATCGCGTTGGATCCACCGCCGACACACGCGACCACGGTTCCCGGCAGGCTGCCGTCTCCAGCCAGCACTTGCTCGCGAGCTTCCCGCCCGATCACCGCCTGGAAGTCGCGCACCATTCGCGGATAGGGGTCCGGTCCCACCACCGAGCCGATGATGTAGTGCGTCGTCCGGACGCTTGCGACCCAGTCCCGCAGCGCCTCATTGGCCGCGTCCTTGAGGGTGCGAGTGCCAGACTCGACCGGGATGACAGTGGCGCCGAGCAATTCCATGCGAAAGACATTCAGCGCCTGGCGCCTGACGTCCTCGGCCCCCATGTAGACAACACATTCGAGGCCGAAGCGGGCGCAGACCGTGGCGGTCGCAACCCCATGCTGGCCAGCCCCGGTTTCCGCGATGATCCGGCGCTTGCCCATCCGCAGCGCGAGCAGCGCCTGCCCGATGGCGTTGTTGATCTTGTGGGCGCCGGTGTGGTTCAGGTCCTCACGCTTGAGCAGGACCCGCGCGCCGACCTCCGCCGACAGCCTGGGTGCCTGCGAAAGTGGCGTGGGCCGACCCACATATTCGCGGCTCAGTATGTCAAAATCATGCCAAAACGCCGGGTCGGAGCTGGCCGAGTCGTAAAGCTGGGCCAATTCGTCCAGCGCCGCGACAAGCGTTTCGGGCACATAACGGCCGCCGTACGGGCCGAATCGGCCCCCTGCCGGCTGCTTATCCATCGGAATCAACGCCACGGAGGGCCTCCAGAAAGCGCGCGACCAGCGCCGGATCCTTGATGCCAGGCGCACGTTCGACGCCCGAACTTACGTCCACGGCATAGGGCCGGACGGCGCTCGCAATCGGCCCGACGGTGGTCGCGGTCAGGCCCCCCGCCAAGACCATGGCGTGGGTACCAAGCCGCTGCCGCACGCGAACCGCCCGGGCAACGTCGAGCACCCTCCCGCCACCTCCCGCCGCATGCTCCACCCACGGCTCGACCAGCACCGCGTTCGCGTGTCTGGTCAGGGCCGATGGATCGGGGGTGTCGCTCTCCGCCGCAAGGCGGGCAGTTCGCCAGACCATGAGGCCCTCACGCTCAAATGCCGCGGCTTCTTCATCATCCTGGCCGCCATGAAGCTGAACCCCGGCGAAGCCGGCCCGATCGCGCCGGCGGAGCACGTCGGCGAGCGAGGAATGGACCACCACGGCCAGAACGGGTACGCCGGCGGCGGCCGACACCACGCCACGTATATCGGTGTCCGATGCCTGTCGCGGCCCCTGGTCGAGCACCACCCCCAGAAAATCGGCGCCCGCGTCCACCGCATGGCGGGCGTCATCCGCTCGGCGCAGTCCGCAGATCTTGGCCCTAACGCGCATGGCGTGCAACCGTGACAAGGGTGTCCAGCAGGGCTCCCGGATTGGGCGCGCCAGAGAGCGCACTCCCCACCAGCACCGCGTCGGCACCCGCCGCCGCGGCGCGCACGACATCCTCGCGCGAGCCGACGCCGCTCTCGGCCACAGCCACGCAGGAACCGGGAACCTGGGCGAGCAGGACGAGGGCCCGCGTCACGTCAACCACGAAGGTATCGAGGTCACGGCTGTTGACGCCGATCAGTGTAGCCCCGGCGTCGAGCGCGCGGGCGATTTCATCGGCATCGTGCGTCTCCACCAGCGCTGCCAGCCCGATGTCGCGCGCGAAGCCGATGAGTCGGGCGAGAGTGGTGTCGTCCAGCGCGCGCACGATCAGCAGCGCGGCCGCTGCTCCCTCCATCCTCGCTTCGAGCAGCTGCTCCTCGGAGACAATGAAATCCTTGCGCAATACCGGGCGCCCCACGGCGTGCGCGACATCGCGCAAGTCGGCCAGGCTCCCGCCGAAAAACGGCTCATCCGTCAGCACCGAAATGGCAGCGGCGCCATGCGCCGCATACGTCCCGGCCAGGGCCCTGGCGTTCAGGGTCGGGTTGATCGTGCCGGCCGACGGGGAGCGTCGCTTGATCTCGGCGATGATGGCGACCGATCCACCTCTCAGCGCCGCTTCGAAATCGGGAGGCTGCGCTGTCGAGGCAACACCCCGTTCCAGCGCGGCGCGCTGGGACCTGAGGCCGGCTGCTCGTGAACGGGCGGCGTCGAGTATCCGATCAAGGGCGACGAGCACTTGTCCTTCGGGAGGTTTTCGGGTACAATAGTTCGGGGTCTGTTCGGTCATCAGCCACAGGATGAAACCCATGCCGCTCACCAAACGCCAGCGCGAAATCCTGGAATACCTCCAGCGTCACATCTCGGAACAGGGCTATGCGCCGAGCTTCGAGGAAATCGCCGAGCGGTTCGGGTTCCAGTCGCTGGCTACGGTTCACGAACACCTGACCAATCTCGAGAAGAAGGGCTACATCCACCGGGCCTACAACGAGAGCCGCTCGATCGAGGTGCTGCCGCCGCGCGGTACTGCGTCGGCCACGGAGGTGCCGCTGCTCGGCAAGGTGGCCGCCGGCACGCCAATCGAGTCGCTGATGCACGACGAAACCATCGCGGTTCCCGACGGAATGCTTCCCAAGCGCGGCCCCAACTACGCGCTTCGGGTGCAGGGGGAATCCATGATCGACGAACACATCCTGGACGGCGATCTCGTCGTCGTGCATGGCAAGCAGACGGCGGAGAACGGTGAGATGGTCATCGCGCTGGTCAACGGTTCCGAGGCCACCGTCAAGAAATTCTACCGCGAGGCTGGCGGCTGGATCCGGCTGCAGCCTGCCAACGCCACCATGCAGCCGCTCCGCTTCCAGGAGCGAGACGTCCTTATTCAGGGCGTCGTGGTCGGGGTCATTCGGAAATACACCTGAAGCAGTCGAGGGCTCGAGGGGGTCAAGGCGGTCGAGCTCAACTAGCTTGACCCCTCAACCCCTCGACCTCTCGACCCACCAGCCTTGCGGAGTCGGCCCAGCACCGCTCTCGCCGCACCGGACGTGAGCGCCTCGCGCGCCCGCTTCACCCCCGCTTCCATCGTGCCGTCATCGGACGACACGGCAATCGCGGCCGCGGCGTTCAGGATGATCGCCGCGGTCTCCACGTCCGAGCCCCTGCCCTCAAGTACCGCCACCATGCGGCGCGCGTTGTTCTGCGGATCACCTCCGGCAAGCCCGTCCAGATCCCTCACCTCGAGTTGGAGTTGCGCCGGATCGATGACGGATTCGGTGACGGCTCCGTTCATCACGTTCCACACATGCGTAACGCCGGATGGGCTGAGTTCGTCCATCCCTGCCTCGGCATGCACCACCATGGCCCGGCGGCTCCCGAGCGCACGGAGGGCGCCCGCCAGTAGCGGAGCTCGATCGCGATCGGCCACGCCGACCACCTGACGGCCGGCGCCGGCTGGATTGGCGAGCGGGCCCAGCAGGTTCATGATCGTCGGTGTGGCCAGCTCCCGGCGCGCCGGCGTGAGGAACCGCATGGCCGGATGAAAGGCAGGCGCGAAGAGAAAGATGATCCCTGCTTCTTCGAGGACTCCGGCAGCACGGTCCGGGTCGAGATCGATGTTGACGCCGAGCGCTTCCAGGACATCCGCCGAGCCTGAGCGAGAGGTGTAGCTGCGGTTGCCATGCTTGGCGATCGGCACCCCGGCACCCGCCGCGACGAAGGCAGCCGCCGTCGAGAGATTGAGCGTCGTGACCTGGCCGCCGCCGGTGCCGCAGGTATCAACCAGGCGCTCGGGTTCGCGCACGTCCACGCGCCGCATCTCATGCCGCAACGCGTCGGCCGCGCCGGCAAGGTCATCCGCGGTTTCGCCGCGCGCGCGCAAGCCCATGAGCAGGGCACCCACCTGCGCCGCGGTGCCGCCGCCTCCGAAGAGCACACTGAAGGCCGCCGCGCTCTCGCTGCGCGCGAGCGGCTCTCCGTGCGCCAGCTTCCGGAGGGCCAGTCGCAGTTGATGGTCGGCAAGTACGGTCACGTCCGGAGTGTCCGGGGTGCGGGAATCGGGCCGGAAGCGTAGTTGAGAAATCGACGTTTTGTCAATTCTGACAAGCAGTTGCGCGGCTTGTTCAGGGTCAGTGAAACGGCTAGATTCCGGCAGATGAACCGGACCTTCCTCGCACTGCTCCAGTTCGACGGGCGCGGCTTCCAGGGATGGCAGCGTCAGGCCGTCGGACGCACTGTGCAGGGCGAGGTAGAACGTGTGCTCGAGCGCCTTGCCGGGCAGCATGTAACCGCGCACGGCGCGGGACGTACCGATGCCGGTGTCCATGCCGACGCCATGGGCGTCAGCTTCCTCTTCTCCGACCGCTGGACTTCCACCGAGCTTCGCCGGGCGCTCAACGCGCTGCTCCCTCCCGATTGCCGGGTCATGGCCATCCACACCATGATCGACGACTTTCACGCTCGCAAGAGCGCGCACTCGCGTCGTTATCGCTATGTGATCGGCACCGACGACGGCTCGGCGTCGCCATTCAGGCATCCGTTCGAGTGGGCGCTGGGCCGACCGGTTCGCATGGAACTGCTCGGCGCCTGCGCCCGCCAGCTGGCCGGCGTGCACGACTTCGAGGCTTTCAGCGTGCGCGGCCAGCCCCGAGCCCATCATCGCTGCGACGTGCACCTGGCCGAGTGGCGCCCCCGCGCCGCTGATCGCGGCGTGGAATTTCACATTCAGGCCAATCGCTTCCTGCACCACATGGTGCGCATGCTCGTTGGCACGATGGTGGACATCGGGCTCGAGCGGCGCCCCGTCGGCGATTTCGCCCGCCTTCTCGCCTCACGCGACAATCAGGACACCAGTGCGCCGGCTCCGCCGCAGGGACTGTATTTTGCGCGGGTGGAGTATCCGGTGTCGGCATATCTCGAGCATCGGCCGGCAGATGCCGTCGCCGCGTCGTAGCCGCGCCGTTGCGGGCCTGGGCCTCGCGCTGCTGCTCGCGGCGTGCGGCGAGGGCCCGGCGCGCGATCCCGGCGTCCGGATCTCGACGTCCGGCGCGTCGCAGCATTCGTCGGCGGTAAGCCAGGCGGCGACGGCCGTTGAGGGGAGCCGCCGTACGGCGATCGTGAATGCGGCACAGTTGGTGAGCCCTGCCGTCGTCTCCGTAAGCGTCACCGCGCGCCAGCGCGTCACGCCGCGCAGTGCATGGGACATGTTCTTCATTCCCCAGGGCGCCGAACGCACGGTCCAGAGCTTCGGCACGGGCATCCTGATCCGGCCGGACGGACTCATCCTCACCAACCAGCATGTGGTGGCCGGCGCGCAGTCGATCAACGTGACGCTGGGTGACGGCCGCAGTCTCACCGGCAAGGTGCTGGGCGAGGATCCGCTGACCGACATCGCCGTCATCCAGGTGAAGGGCGACAACCTGCCGGTGGCGCGACTGGGCCGCAGCACCGATCTCATGATCGGCGAGTGGGTCGTGGCGCTCGGCAATCCCTACGTGTACATGCTGGGCAACTCGGCTCCCACCGTGACGGTGGGCGTGGTGAGCGCGACCGGCCGCAACATTCTCCCCTCCAGCGACCAGCCGGGACTCTACCTCGACATGATCCAGACCGACGCCGCCATCAATCCCGGCAACTCCGGCGGTCCCCTGGTGAATGCGCTGGGTGAAGTCGTCGGCATCAACTCCTCCATCTTTACCAGCTCCGGCGGTTCCATCGGGCTCGGATTTGCCATTCCCATCGAGCGTGCAGTCCGGATTGCCGACGAGATCGTCCGCACCGGCAGCGTGCGGCGGGCGTGGACCGGACTCGAGGTGGCGGGGCCGCAGCAGGCCGGCGACTGGCGCTCGGCGGGCGGCGTGCGCATCGCATCGGTTTCAGACGGTGGTCCCGCGGCAAAGGCGGGGCTCAAGCCGGGCGACGTGCTGGTGAGCGCGAATGGCCGCGCCCTGCACAACTACCTCGACTGGGAGGCCGTGAAGCTGGACCTGCACGTTGGTGACGCGCTGGACGTGGATGTCGAAAGCGACGGGCGCCGCTCGGAGCATCATCTCGTCACCGGTGACGTGCCCACGGCCACGGCGCCCAAGGTCACTGTCCTGCGCGACCTGCAGCTCGTGACCGTCACACCTGCCGTGCAGTCGGAGCGCGGGCTCCGCGTGAGCCAGGGCGCGCTGATCTTCCGCATCAGCGATGCGGTTTCGCGCGCCACTGGATTGCAGGCGGGCGACGTGCTGATCGGCATCAACAGCCTCCGCGTGCGTGACGCCGACCAGGTGGCGGAAGCACTCAAGGCCCTGCCGCCCGGCCAGCCCTTCCGGCTGACGTATGCGCGCGGCAACTACTATGACTCCGTGATCCTCACATTCTGATGACTGACGACCGCTACCAGTCACCGCTCGGCACCCGCTACGCCTCACCGGCAATGCAGCGCCTGTGGGGTCCGGCGCACCGGGTCGCACTGTGGCGCCAGTTGTGGCTCACGCTGGCCGAAGCGGAGCGCGAGCTGGGCCTCGCCATCCCGGCGGAAGCGATTGCGGCCATCCGCGCGCACCTCGGCGATGCCGACCTCGAGGCGGCGGCCAGGTATGAGCGTCGCTTTCGTCATGACGTGATGGCCCATGTCCATCATCTCGGCGACCAGGCGCCCGAGGCGCGCGCCTTCATCCATCTGGGTGCCACCAGCTGCTTCGTCACCGACAATGCCGATTGCATGATCGTGCGCGACGCACTGCGGCTCACCCTGGGGCGGCTGCTCGCGGTCATGGACCTGCTCGCGGCGTTCGCCGCCCGCCACGCCGCGCTCCCCTGCCTTGCCTACACGCACTTCCAGCCGGCCCAGCTGACCACGGTCGGCAAGCGCGCGACGCTCTGGCTCCAGGATATCTCCATGGATGCGGCCGAGGTGGCTCATCGCCTCACAACCCTGCGCGCGCGCGGCTGCAAGGGGACGACCGGCACCCAGGCAAGCTTCCTCGAGCTCTTTGGCGGCAATGATGCCAAGGTTCGCGAGCTCGATGCCCGTGTGACCCATCGCATGGGATTCGACTCATCCTTCGCGGTCACGGGCCAGACATACACGCGAAAGCAGGATGCCATGGTGCTCGACGCACTGTCGGGCATCGCGCAGTCCGCCGCCAAGATGGCCAACGACCTGCGGCTGCTGCAGCACGAGGGCGAACTGCTTGAACCGTTCGAGAATGACCAGATCGGCTCCAGCGCCATGGCCTACAAGCGGAACCCGATGCGTTCGGAGCGGATCGGTGCGCTGGCTCGCTTCATGATCTCGCTGCAGGCCAACGGCGCGCACACCGCTGCCGCGCAGTGGCTCGAGCGCACCCTCGATGACAGCGCCAATCGCCGCCTGACCCTGCCCGAAGCATTCCTGTCGGTAGACGCGATCCTCATCCTGGCCACCAACATCGTGGCTGGCCTGGAAGTGCGAGAGCCCGTGATCGCGCGGCACGTGGCCGAGCAGATGCCCTTCATGGCCACGGAACGCTGGATGATGCTCGGCGTGGCGCGCGGTGGCGACCGCCAGGCACTGCATGAAGTGGTTCGCCAGCATTCAATCGCGGTGGCGGAAGCTGTTGCGGCAGGCGGCGCCAACGATCTGCTGGACCGGTTGAGCCGGGATGCCGCATTCGCGGCGGTGCCCGCCGAGCAACTGCGGGCCGAGCTCGATCCGGCGCGCTACACCGGGCGGTCCGAAGCGCAAGTGCATGATTTTCTGCGTGAGTCCGTCCAGCCGATGATCGAGGAGCTTCGCCCCCTCGCGACGGCCCCCGAGACCGCCGAGGTGCGCGTGTGAGCATCCTGATGCGCAGCATGCTGCCACTCCCCATGATCCGCCGCGGCAAGGTGCGAGAGGTCTACGCCGCCGGCGACACGGAAGTGCTGCTGGTGGCCAGCGACCGGGTGAGCGCCTTTGACGTCGTGATGCAGGAGGCGATTCCGCACAAGGGCGCGGTGCTCACCCAGCTCAGTGCGTGGTGGTTCCAGCAGATCGCGGACGTGACGCCGTCGCATTTCATCACCGCCGATGCCGAGGAGATCGTCGCGCGGCTTCCGCAACTGGCCGAGCACATGCGCACCGTGGCTGGCCGGGCCATGCTGGTGCGGCGCACCTTTCCCATCCCGTTCGAATGCGTGGTGCGCGGATACATCGCCGGGTCGGCCTGGGCCGAATACCGCGAGCACGGCACGCTGGCCGGGGAGCGGCTGCCGGCGGGCCTGGTGGAGAGCGCCCGTCTCCCGTCGCCGATCTTCTCGCCGGCCACAAAGGCCGAGTCGGGACACGACGAGAATGTTCCCGTGAGCCGGCTGGAAGAGGCCCTCGGCAGCGCGATGGCCGAGCAGCTGCGCCGGACCAGTCTCGCCGTCTATGAGGCGGGCCGGGACATCGCCGCGGCAAGCGGCATCATCGTGGCCGACACGAAGTTCGAGTTCGGCGGTGCCCTCGATGGCAGCCTGCTGCTCATTGACGAAGTGCTGACGCCGGACTCCTCGCGCTTCTGGCCTGCCGACCGATACCAGCCGGGACGGCCGCAGCCCAGCTTCGACAAGCAGCCCCTGCGAGACTGGCTGTCCAACGAACGGCAGCACGGCCGCTGGGACGGCAATGCGCCGCCGCCGGCGCTCCCCGCCAAGGTGGTCGAGGCAACGAGCGAGCGCTACCTCGACGCCTACCGCCGCATCACGGGCCGCGAGCTGGCCAGGGAGAACTGATGCGGATCGCGCGGGAGGGCTGGCCCTTCATCATCGGCGCACTGGTGGTGCTTGTCGTGCTCGCCGTGGCGCACCTCGGGAGCCTGGCGCTCATCTGGCTGGTCATCACCTTCTGGGTCGTGGCCTTCTTCCGCGATCCGCAGCCAGCCGGACCGTTCGACCCGCGGGTCCTGCTCGCACCGGCGGACGGCAAGGTGGTAAGCATCATCGAGACCGACGAGCCCGCGTACTTCCAGGACCGCGCGCTCCGGGTGTCGATCTTCATGAACGTCTTTGACTGTCATGTGAATCGTTATCCGGCGGCCGGCGTGGTGCGCTATCGCCACTACAACACCGGGCATTTTGGCCACGCCGCGGATGAGAAGGCCAGTCTCGAAAACGAGCAGTCGAGTGTCGGCGTGGAGACGGAACACGGCAAGATGCTCGTGCGGCAGATCGCCGGGCTCGTGGCTCGCCGCATCGTGACCGATCACGGCGTGGGCACGCGGGTGGACCAGGCGGAGCGGCTGGGAATGATCCGGTTCGGTTCACGCGTCGATCTCTTTCTTCCTCCAGGCACACCCCTGCGGGTGCAGGTGGGCGACCGCACGCGGGTAGCCAGAACGGTGGTGGCAGCATGGAAGTGACCGGCGAGCCACAGCCTCCGCGCCGCGGCGTCAAGCGCGTGGTCATCGTGATGCCGAGCGCGTTCACGCTGGCCAATCTCTTCTTTGGCATCTGGTCCATGGTATGGGCCTCGCAGGG
>DASTFH010000101.1:0-5898 GCA_035708725.1 Gemmatimonadales bacterium
TCCACAGGTGAAGCTGACCTCGTCCTATGCCCGGCTTGGCTATCCCGACGACGTGTTCCCGTCGTGGAGTGATTTCGTGAATGACTGGACCGTATCGCTGGGCGTCACGCTCCCGCTCTTCACCGGTGGCCGGATCTCGGGAGAGAGACAGGTGGCGCGCGCCAACGTGGATGAAGCACGGCTGCGCCTCAAGCAGGCGCGCGAGCTGGCGGCACTCGACAACCAGAGCGCCGATGCCACGCTCGCCGCGGCGGAAGCCGCGTGGGCCGCGAGCGCGGGCGTGGTGTCGCAGGCACAGCGCGCCTACGAGATCGCCGAGCTGCGGTACCGCGAAGGCCTCTCGACCCAGACGGAGCTGGGCGACGCGCGGGTGCAGCTGCAGCAGGCACTCGCCAACCGGGCGCAGAGTGCACGGAATCTCCAGGTGGCAAGGGTGAGGAGTGCCTTGCTCGGAAACCTTCCGGTGACTCAATGATGGGCAAGATGGGCTGGATGGGCGAGATGGGCAGGTGCTTGCCCTTCGTCATTCCCGCGAAAGCGGGAATCCATGAGGGCTCACCCGGACCGATTCAGCAAGCTGGAGGCGTCAGCCGGAGTGAAGTGCCATGTCCGGGCCCCTCATGGGGCCCAGCTTTCGCTGGGGTGACGAAAGGGTGGGCTTCGGCGCGACCCACGACCCGCGACCCGCGACCTATGACTTGCGACTTGTGACCATGACCAAACTCCACATCGCGCTCCTCGCCTCCCTCCTCCTCGCCGGCTGCAAGAGCCGGGCGGAGGAGACGCCCGTGGCAGCGCCCGCCCTGCTCGGCACGGAGAACATCGCCGTGGCCGATACCGCAACGCTCATGGCGGGTCCGGTCATCTCCGGCACGCTCACGCCCGAGCTCGGCGCCACGGTACGCGCCGAGATCACCGGCACCATGGTCGAGGTGGACGCTGACCAGGGCATGACGGTGAAGAAGGGCCAGGTGCTGGGGCGCATCGATGACGCGGCGCTGCGTGATGCATTCCTCAGTGCTCGGGCGGGCCTCCGGACCGCGGAGAGCAACCTCGAGCTGCAGCAGCACAACCTCGAGCGCACCGAGCGGCTCCATGCGGCGGGCGCGGTGGCGGATCGCGAGCTGGAGACGGCCCAGCTCACCGTGAAGAACGCCGAGGGTGCCGTGGCCGATGCGCGATCGCGCACCACCACGGCGCGGCGCCAGCTTGACAAGGCAACGCTCCGCGCCCCCTTCAGCGGCATCGTGAGCGAGAGCAAGGTGAGCGAGGGTGACGTTGTCTCCTCGGGCACCGAGCTCTTCTCGGTGGTGGATCCGTCCACGATGCGCCTCGAGGCGGCGGTGCCGGTCGAGCGGCTCTCGCAGGTGAAGCAGGGCATGCCGGTGCAGTTCACGGTGACGGGCTACGCCGACCGCGAATTCGACGGCAGGATCGAGCGGGTGAATCCGGTGGTTGATCCGGCCACCCGGCAGGTGCGGGTGATCGTCACCATTCCCAACGCGACACGCTCGCTGGTGGCGGGGCTCTTTGCGCAGGGAAGGGTGGCCACGGAGAGCCGTCACGCGGTGGTGGTTCCGAGTGATGCGGTGGACCGGCGCGGTGTGCGGCCCGTCGTGGTGCGGCTCAAGCAGGGACGGGTGGAGAAGGTGGACGTGGAGATCGGGCTCGACGACACCGTGAATGAGCGAACCGAGATCACGAGCGGCCTCGCCGCCGGTGACACCGTGCTCATGGGCGCGGCGCAGGGACTCACACCAGGGACGGTGGCGCGGGTACGCTCGGCCAGCGAGGCGGTCACGCCGGGTGATTCCAGTGTTCATCAGTGATTTTGCCATCAAGCGTCCCATCGTCACCATCGTCACGATGCTGGCGCTGGTGGTGTTCGGGCTCTTCTCGCTGCTCCGGCTCAAGACCGACGAGTTTCCCGAGGTCGCACCGCCGTACGTCTCCGTGGCGCTGGTCTATCCCGGCGGCTCGCCCGATGGCGTCGAGAACGAGGTGCTCGACCCGGTGGAGGAAGCGATCTCCTCCATCAGCGGCGTCAAGAAGATCATGGGGTCGGCGGAGGATGGTTACGGGTTCATCCTGATCGAGTTCGTCTTCGACAAGCCGCTGGCCGAAGCCACCCAGGACATCCGGGATGCCATCTCGGAAATCCGCTCCGACCTGCCCGATGAGCTGGAAGAGCCGATCATCAAGAAGATGAACGACACCGACCAGCCCATCGTCTCGCTGGCGCTCAGCTCGCCCACGCTCACGCCGGCGCAACTCACCAGGCTCGCCGATCCCGGCATTACCCGGGAACTCCGCTCCATTCCGGGCGTGGCCGAAGTGAACGTGGTGGGCAAGCTGGAGCGCGAACTCACCGTGGAGCTCCGACCCGAGGCGCTGGAAGCCGCCGGCGTGAGTGTCGCGCAGGTGGTCCAGGCGCTGGGTCTCCAGAACCTGGCGGCGCCGGTGGGCCGGGTGACCGGCAACCTGCAGGAGCGCTCCATCCGGCTGATGGGCCGGCTGCAGGGTCCCGCCGAGTTTGAGCAGCTGGTGGTCGCCGAACGTGACGGCAACATCATCCGGCTGGGCCAGGTGGCCACGGTGCATGACGGCACCGAGGAGCAGCGGAGCCTCGCGCTGTTCAACGACAAGGAAGCCGTCGGCATCGACATCAAGAAGTCACGCGGCTACAGCACCACCGAGGTGAGCGCCAGGATCCTGGAGCGGGTGAAGGCGCTCGAGCCCACGCTGCCCAGGGACGCCAGGCTCGATGTGGTGGTGGATGCGGGCACGCGGGTGGAAGCGGCGGTGCGGAACGTGGAGGAAGCGCTGCTCGAGGGTGCGATCCTCACCGTGTTCGTGGTCTTCCTCTTCCTCAATTCATGGCGGAGCACGGTCATCACCGGCCTGGCGCTGCCGGTGTCGGTACTGGCGTCGTTCATTGCCGTGTGGGCGTTCGGGTTCACGCTCAACACCATGTCGCTGCTGGGCCTCTCGCTCGCGATCGGGATCCTGATCGATGACGCCATCGTGGTGCGCGAGAACATCGTGCGACACGTGGAGATGGGAAAGGACCATTACACGGCCGCACGCGAGGGCACCGACGAGATCGGCCTCGCGGTGGCGGCGACGACGTTTTCGATCCTGGCCGTCTTCGTGCCGATCGGCTTCATGTCGGGCGTGGGCGGGCAGTGGTTCAAGCCATTCGCGCTCACCATCGCCTGCTCGGTGCTGGTGTCGCTCTTCGTCTCGTTCTCGCTCGATCCGATGCTCTCGGCGTACTGGCCCGATCCCCAGCTCGAGGAGGGGCAGAAGAACTGGGTCACCCGGAAGCTGGACCGCTTCAACGAATGGTTCGGCAAGCTGGCGGTGAGCTACAAGCGGGTCATTGCCTGGGCGCTCGATCACCGGCTGGTGGTGGCGGTCGTGGCGCTGGGCGCATTCTTCGGGTCATTCACGTTGCCCATGAAGGGGCTGAGCGGGTTGCTGGCGGTGATCATCGGGCTTGCGGTCATGGTGTGGGGGCTGACGCACTTTCATGGGAAGCTGCTCCCGCGTCTCGCGACCATCGCGCTCGGGCTCCTGCTGACGGTGGGCGTCTACCGGATCATGCCGGAGTGGGGCAAGGTGGGCGTGGGCTTCTTTCCCGAGGATGATCGCTCGGAATTCTACGTGAAGGTGGAGACGCCGCCCGGCTCCAACCTCGAATACACCCGCCTCAAGGCGGCGGAAGCGGCGCGGCTCATCTCGGCGCATCCGGAAGTGCGGTATACCTACACCACGCTGGGCGGGCAGGGATCGGGTGCGGTGGATGTGGGCCAGATCTACGTGCGGCTCACGCCCAAGGGTGATCGCGACCTGAGCGCCGAGGAGTTCGCGTCGGTCGTGCGCGGCGAGATCAACCGCCTGACGGGCTCGACGATGGCGGTCTTCACCAATGCCTTCGGCGGTGGGCGGAAACAGCTCGCGTTGCAGATCACGGGGCCCGACATCGCGTCCATCAACAAGGTAGCCGACTCGGCGCTCGCCATCGTCAAGGCGACGCCCAACGCGGTGGACGCGGCGCTCTCGAGCAAGGGACAGAAGCCGGAGATCAATGTCGAGCTCAACCGCGGGCTGGCCGGCGCGCTGGGTGTGACGGTGGGGCAGGTGGCGCAGTCGCTCCGGCCGGCGTTTGCCGGGATCGATGCGGGCGACTGGGTGGACCCGAGCGGCGAGACGCGGGACGTGGAAGTGCGGTTCAGTCCCGAGTCGCGCCGGCGCGCCGCTGACCTCCGGCAGGTCCCGCTCATCGTGCCCGGCGTGGATGGTGCGCCGGTCATCATTCCATTGGGCCAGGTGGCGACGATCGCGCCGGCCGTCGGGCCGGCGGTGATCAACCATCTGGACCGGAACCTGGTGGTGAACGTCGAGTGGAACGTCTCCGGCCGCTCCACCAACGAAGTGATGACCGACGTGCTGGCCAAGGTGAACCGGATCCAGCTGCCCGCGGCCGTGGCCATCACGGTCGGTGGCGACCAGGAGCAGCAGAACGAGGTGTTCGGCAGCATCTTCTTTGCGCTCGGCACCGCACTGCTGCTCATGTACCTGATCCTGGTGGTGCAGTTCGGGTCGTTCCTCGCGCCACTCGCCATTCTCATGTCGCTGCCGCTCTCGCTCATCGGCGTGATGCTGGCGCTGGCGTTCAGCGGGATGACGATCAACATCATGAGCCTGATCGGCGTGATCCTGCTCTCGGGTATCGTGGCCAAGAACGCGATCCTGCTCATTGATTTTGCCAAGTGGTCGCGCGAACGCGACGGCGTGCCGCTGCGAGAGGCATTGATCGAGGCCGGCGCCATCCGGCTGCGTCCGATCCTCATGACCACCTTCGCGCTGATCGCCGGCATGATTCCGGTGGCGCTGGGTGTCGGAGAGGGTGCGCAGTTCAGGGCACCGCTCGGCATCGCCGTGATCGGTGGCGTGATCACGTCCACGCTGCTGACGTTGCTGGTGATCCCGACGGTGTATGAGATCCTGGAAGGGTGGAAGGAAGGGTTGGCGAGGATGGTGGGCAGGGCGAGCAAGGCGAGCAAGGCGAGCAAGGCGAGCAGGGCGGACCGGGCGGACCGGGCGGACCGGGCGGACGGCGTGGAGGATGCGCTGCTGGCGGATTAGGGCGGGATGGGCAGGGCGGACAGGGCGGGCAGGGCGACATGGTGGTGATGAGGGTATGACGGACAAGAGCCTGGCGCATTCGTCATTCCCGCGAGCGCGGGAATCCATGAGGGGCCCGGACATGGTACTTCATGCCGCATGGCACGGTTCCCCGAGACTGCGCCGAGCCGTCAGAACAGTGACGGATACAGATCTTCCCAATCGGGGTTCATCGCCTCGATCAGCTTGATCTTCCACACGCGGCGCCACTTCTTGATGGCCTTTTCGCGGGCGATGGCAAAGTTCATGGTGCCATGTTGCTCGTACCAGACCAGCTGGTGGACGTCATAGCGCGTGCTAAATCCCTTCACAGCCTCCTCGCGGTGCTGCCAGACGCGCTTCACCAAGTTGGACGTGACACCGACATAAAGCGTCCCCTTGGGGCGGCTGGCGAGGATGTAGACGCAGGGTTGCCGGTTCCGCATGGGGCTCTGCCGGAGAGGAGCATACATGCTATCGCATTCGTCAGGCATCCGCGTACCAAAGGCGCGCCACGCGTAGCTGATTACCGCAGGTAGGCCCTCATGGATTCCCGCTTTCGCGGGAATGACGACCCACGTGAACCCACCCATCCCGCCCGTCCTGTTAGGCCCTCATGGATTCCCGCTTTCGCGGGAATGACGACCCACGCGAACCCGCCCATCCCGCCCGTCCTGTTAGGCCCTCATGGATTCCCGCTTTCGCGGGAATGACGACCCACGCGAACCC
>DASTFH010000102.1:0-21267 GCA_035708725.1 Gemmatimonadales bacterium
GGAAAATAGGGGGGATCAGGGGGGGGATTCAACTGTGGACGAGAGACGAGGGACGAGAGCCCTGGTCCCTGGAAAGTAGGTAATCCCCGACACCCCCACGGTCCCCTGCAGCTTCACCAGCCGGGCGGCGCCGCCCTTGAGCGGGCGGATCTCGATGTCGCCATCCTGGATCCAGGCCATGGAATCCGCACCCCATGAGGTGGCCGCCGTGGCGCCGGCGCCGAGCGGCTGGCGCCGGCCATCTGGCGTCTCGACGCAGAGGGTGCTCCCCGCCGTGTCGCAGCTGACGACGCTGGCGAAGGCCGGCCTCCCGAGCTGGACGCCGAGGGCGCTGTCCGCCTGGGCCCGTTCGGCGGGCGGCACCGGTTCGGCGACCGGCTTGGCCGGCGGTGCGGGCCAGCGCCAGAGCGTCATGCCGCTTTCGGCATAGACGGTCCGGCTGTCGGGCGACCAGGCTATCCGGGTGAGTGTCTGGGAGACTGAATCGGGCAGCGGAAGTTCCCGTTCGCCGGCGCCCAGCAGGTTGATGATCCAGATGGTGGGCTTGCCGGTGGGCGGCTGGCGGAGGAAAGCGAGCATCCCGCCGTCAGGCGAGAGTGCGGGCGCGTATTCGCGCACCGGCGTCCAGGTGAGCTGGACCACTTCGTTGCCCGCGCCGATCACCGCATAGAGATCACCGCCGCCGTTGCCGTCAGCGGCCACCACGGCGTACGGGTCCTTGCCCACCTCCGCCTTGCCACGCATGGGGGGGAGGGAGCATCCGAACAGCAGCACTGCCGCACACGAGAACACGAAAACACGACATGGTCGTCGGTCGTCGGTCGTCATTCGCCTCCCATCTCCACATCCGCCGCGAGCCGCGCCAGTCGAATTGGCGTCAGGAGTTCCTCCACCACCGTGCGATGGGCCGGGTGCTCGGCGTAGCGCTGCAGCGCGCTCATGTCCTGCACATGCACCACCAGCACCCAGGGCCATTCGTCCGCGCCGGGCGCGAGGTTGGGACCGAAGCTCAGGTGCCGGATCTCCGGGATAGCTCCGCGCAATCCGAGGAGTCCTTCACGCAGGGCCACGACCTGGTCAGGGCTGGTGTCGGGCCGGAACTGCAGCAGGACGATGTGCGCGATCAGTGGCCCAGGTTCTCGCGATAGAAGTTGAGGATGCGCGTCCAGGCGCGGTCCACTTCGGGCCCATCGGACCCGACCCGGCCGGGCTTCAGGAAGCCGTGTCCCGTGCCCTGGTACACTTCGGCGACGTAGCGCTTGCCGCTGTTGCGCATGAAGTCTTCCACCCGCGGCAGGTCCTGGTTGATCCGCGCGTCCCTTTCGCCGTACACGCCAAGCACCGGCGCCTTGATGCGCGCGAGACCGGCGCTGTCGGGTGCCGGACCGTAGCAGACGACCACGGCCTGCAGCTTCGGGTTGTTGGTCGCGTAGCGGAAGCTCTGTCCCCCGCCCCAGCAGAAGCCGATCGTGGCGATGTTGTCGGGCCGTACGGCCGGCTGCTGGTTGAGCCAGTCGTAGGTCGCGTCGAGGTCGGCGGTGATGCTGTCAGGATTGAGCTGGGCCACGAGCTTCCGCCCTGAATCGGGATCAGCCGGGCTCATGCCGAAGCGGCGCGAGAGCAGGTCGGGCACGATGGCGACATAGCCGCGGCCGGCAAGCTTGTCGGCCACGGTGGGTTCCCAGTCGGTCAGGCCGAAGATTTCGTGGATCACGATGATCGCGGGAGCGCGATCGGAGCGCTCGGGGTAGGCCACGTACGCACGCACCGAGTCTGCCCCGCGGGGGATCCAGCGCCACTCGCCGTGCGTGGTGATGTGGTCGATGACCGACGGATGAGAGGCGAACCAGTAGCCCAGCACGGCCGCGCCGGCCGCAATGAGGGCGACCGTGAGATAGGAGGCGAGGCCTGCTCGGCGGCTCGCCCCCGCTTTCGCGGGGGTGACGGGCCCGGCGGCTCGGCGCCGAGCGCCCGCTCCCTCGACCTCTCGACCCTCGACCCGCGACCCGCGACGCTCAAAAAACCACATACGCACCTCCGTCAGTTCCGTCGGCGGAAGAGCCGTGCAATCCGGCCTCCGCTCACCACCCGCTCCAGCGCGTTGGCGAAGTCACTCATCGTCTGATAGCGATCTTCTGGCGCGAGCTCGAGAGCGCGTGCCACCACCGTATCGAGCCGGGACGGCAGGTCGGGACGAAATTCGCGCAGCCGGCGGGGCAATCCCTTGAGGCGGGCCATCATCGTCTCCTGCGCATCCTTGCCGACGAATGGAAGCTGGCCGGTAAAGAGCTCGAACGCCAGCACGCCCACGGCGTAGATGTCGCTGCGGCCATCGAGCGGGCGCCCCCGGATCTGCTCCGGGCTCATGAACTCCGGTGTGCCCAGTACGATGCCCGTCTGGGTGAGCTTGACCACCTCGGCGCTGGCCCGGCGGCGCTTGGCAAGGCCGAAGTCCATGACGACGGCTCGAGGGGATGGTCGACGGTCAACGGTCAACGGTCGACCGTCGACCGTCGACCGTTGACCCTCCTCCACAAGCATCACGTTCTCCGGCTTGAGATCCCGGTGGATGATGCCCAGGTCATGGGCGTGCTGCAGCCCGCGGCAGACCTGCACCAGGATCTGGACGCCTTCACGCAACGAGACCGCTCGGGTGCGGATTTCGTAATCCGAGAGTGTCTCGCCCGTGAGGAAGGGCATGACCAGGTAGATCACGTTCTCGTCGGTATGACCGAAGGCAAGGATGGGGCAGACGTTGGGATGCTCGAACCGGTCGGCGATGTCGGCTTCCCGGCGAAGCCGCTCCACGGCGGCGCTGTCCTTCGCAAGCCGCGGTGGCAGGAGCTTGATGGCGACCGTCTTGCCGGTGCCGAGCTCTTCGGCCTGGTACACCCACGACATGCCGCCCTCGCCCACCTTGTCGCCGATGCGATAACGGCCATCGAGCACGGTCCCGGTCAGCGAGCCATAGCGCGCTGATTCCTGGGCCGTGGAGTGCGGCGCGTCCTTGGCCGAGTTCCGCACCCGCGACTCGGCGGCGGGCACCGGGGGACTGGTGAGGGTGGGCGGGGCAAACTCAACGAGTGGGGAGCCGCAGCGCGCACAGTAGCGTGCGGGTGGATCAAATTGCGCGTGACAACGCGGGCACCGGCGGTTGCTCAATCGCGCACGCGGTTCCGGCCGTCGCTCTTGGCCCGGTAGAGATTGTGGTCGGCGAGGCGAAGCAGCGATTCGCCGTCGGTCACCTTCTCGTTGGGATAGGCCGCGAGCCCGATGCTGATCGTCACCCGCACCGGGCGACCCGGCTCGCCGAAGTCATAACCTGCCACCCGCTTGAGCACCCGCTCGGCGAAATTCCGGCTCTCGGTGGTGGTCGTCTCCGGCAGCAGCACCACGAACTCCTCGCCGCCGTAGCGTGCCACGGTGTCGGGCGAGCGCAGCTCGCGCTTGAGCAGCGTGGCAAGCTGCTTCAGGATGCGGTCGCCCGTGAGGTGGCCGTAGGTGTCGTTGATCTGCTTGAAGTTGTCGATGTCCACCATCATCAGCGTGAGCAGCGACGCATAGCGCGCGGCGCGGTCCATCTCCTGCTCGATCTTCTCACCGAGCGCCCGGCGATTGAGCACGCCGGTCAGCGAGTCGGTGGACGCCAAATGACGGAGTTGCTCCTGGCCGGTCACTGCCTTCTGCAGGTCGTACGCCCGCTCCAGCGAGCTCACGGCCGCCGTGATGATCTGGTTGGCAAACTGGACGTCCTGCTGGTTGAGCGGGACGTCCTCGTCAGTGGTGCGGAGAAAGAAGACGCCGGCCGGCTTGTCGTTGAGGTCAAACCGCATGGCGATCGCCGAGCGGGCCGGGATGGCGCGTCCTTCCTTCTGCCACGCCTCGCGGATCTGGTCGTAGAGCGGGTCGGTGGCCACGTCCTGCGCCAGCACCAGTTCGCCGGTGTCGAGTGCGTGGCGGATTTCAGGATAGCGGGTGAGGTCCACGCGGAGATTGCGGAGTGTCGGATTCTCGAAGGCCGCCACCACCGTGCCGGTGGCCTCGCCCGGTTCCGCCAGGATGATGGAGCAGCGCGAAATCCGGAGCCCCTGCGCCACCCGCCGCACCAGCACCTGGAAGATTTCCTCGGGCGACAGGCTCGAGGCCACTTCCTGGAGGATGTCCACCAGCTCCGAGCGGGAGCGGGCGTCGGTGCGGGCCTGGTTGAGCTCGCGGCCCGCACGCAGGTGCGCCTTGACCCGGGCCAGCAGTTCGCGCACGCGGAACGGCTTCGGGATGAAGTCCTGGGCTCCCAATCCCAGCGCCCGGACCGTCGCGTCCTCGGGAGGCATCGAGGAGATCATGAGCACGGGGAGGTCTCGCCAGCGGGAATCGGCGCGCACCTTCTGCAGCAGCTCGAGCCCATTCACCCTCGGCATCATGATGTCGAGCAGCAGCAGGTCGAAGGTGTCGGCCGCGAGATGATCGAACAGATGCTCGCCGCCGGGAATCGCGACCACGTCATAGCCGTTCTCCCGCAGGATCCACGAGAGGGTGCGGGAGAGCGTCTGGTCGTCATCCGCGACGAGGATTTTCGGGGCGAGCCCCATCTATGTCACCAGTGACTGGAGAAGGTCCGGGTCAATGTTGCCGCCGCTCGCCACCGCGACCAGCGGCGGCTCCGCGTCCACCAGTCCGGCGAGCACGGCGGCGGTGGTGATGGCGCCGGAGGGTTCGACCGTGAGGCCGGCAGCGTGGAGAAAACGCACCGCGGCACGGATGGCGTCGTCATCCACCTGCACCGCGTCCTTCACGGTGCCCCGAATTGCGGAAAAGGGCAAGTCTCCGAGCGCGGCCGGCAGGAGTCCATCAGCGAGACTATGGGGATTCGGCACGGCGGTGGGCGAGCCGGCGTTCAGCGCGGCGCTCAACTTGGGCGCGCCCACCGGCTCGACGCCGATGACGTGGACGTGGGGCGCCTCGGAGCGAAACCAGGTGGCGATCCCGCCGATCAACCCACCGCCACCCACCGGCACCAGCACCGTGCGGACATCGGGGCACTGTTCCAGGATCTCAAGTCCCACCGTTCCCTGCCCCGCGATCACATCGGCATGCTCATACGGCGGGACCATGACCATGCCGCGCTCGGCGGCGATGGCCCGGCAGGTGGGATCGCGCTGGCTCCGGTCCTGCACAAAGACGATCTCGCCGCCGTAGCGGCGGACGCCCGCGATTTTCACCTTGGGCGCGTCGGCGGGCATGACGATGACCGCGGGAATGCCGAGGCGCTGGGCCGCGAAGGCGATGGCCTGGGCGTGGTTGCCGCTGGAATGCGTCACGACGCCTCGGCGGCGCGTCGGCTCGGCCAGGCGGGTGAGAGCGGTCCAGGCTCCCCGAATCTTGAAGGCGCCGATCGGCTGGTCCTGCTCGCACTTGACGAACAGGGTGCCGCCACCGGGGAGGGTGACGGGCTGGAGGCGGGTGCGCACCGCGACGCCCTCGAGCGCCGCAGCCGCGGCCCGGATGGATTCGGCGCTCACGCTATTCGGCGGCGTCGCCACCGGCCGGCACCGGTTCATCCGTGGCTTCCTCGGTGCCGGTCTCATCCTCCTTCACCACGCGCGCCACGTCCTGCAATGTGTCGCCGGCATCGAGGTTCATCACCTTGACGCCCTGGGTGTTGCGACCGATGACCCGGATCCCGTCCACCGCGCAGCGTATGATGACCCCGTGGTGCGTGATCATCATGAGCTCATCATCCGGGATCACTTCCTTGAGCGCCACGATGGAGCCGGTCTTCTCGGTCACCTTGAAGGTGATGATGCCCTTGCCGCCGCGCTTCTGCACCCGGTATTCCGACAGCTCCGAACGCTTGCCGTAGCCCCTCTCGCTCACGACGAGCAGGGTGGCCTCACGACGCACCACCACCATGCCGATGACGACGTCTTCACCGGTGAGCTGGACGCCCTTGACGCCGGCGGTGGCCCGTCCCATCTCGCGCGCATCCCCCTGGTGGAAGCGGATGCTCATGCCGGCCCGGGTGGCGAGGATGATGTCGTTGGTTGCCTCGCACACCTGGACGTCGATCAGTTCATCGCCATCGTCGATATTGATGGCGCGGATGCCGTTGGAGCGGACGTTGCCGTACTCGGAGAGGCGGGTCTTCTTCACCGTCCCCTGGCGAGTGGCAAACATGAGCCACTGGTTCTCGCTGAACTCCCGCACCGGTACCAGCGCCGCGATCCGCTCGCCCGGCCGGATGGCAATGCAGTTGACCACCGGCTTGCCGCGCGCCGCGCGCGAGGCCTGCGGGATCTCGTGCACCTTGAGCCAGTACACCTGGCCCTGGTTGGTGAAGAACATGAGGTAGTCGTGGGTGCTGGCCACGAAGAGGTGTTCCACCCAGTCGTCGGCCTTGAGGTCGGTGCCGGTGAGGCCCCGGCCGCCCCGGCGCTGCTTGCGATACGCCGACACGGGGATGCGCTTGATATAGCCGGTGTGGGAGATGGTGATGACCATGTCCTCTTCGGCGATGAGGTCCTCGACCGTGAACTCGCCCTGGTCGGAGAGGATCTCGGTGCGGCGCGCATCGCCGAACTTCTCGGCCACCTCGCGCAGCTCGGTCTTGAGGATGGTGGCCTGCCGCTGCTTGCTGGCCAGGATGTCCTTCAGGTCCTTGATGATGGCGCGCACTTCGGTGAGCTCGGCCTCGAGCTTCTCGATCTCGAGCCCGGTGAGCTTGGCCAGCCGCATGTTGAGGATGGCATCGCTCTGCTTCTCGGAGAGCTTGAAGCGCTTGCGCAGCTTCTGGTCCGCGTCCTCGGTGGTCTCGGAGCCGCGGATGATCTTGATGACTTCGTCGATGTTGTCGACCGCGATCTTGAGCCCTTCGAGGATGTGCTCGCGGGCCTGGGCGGCGTCCAGCTCGAACTGGGTCCGGCGCACGATCACCGTCATGCGGTGGGCGATATAGCGCTCGATCAGTTCCTTCAGGTTCATGACCTTCGGCATGCCGTTGTCGAGCGCCAGCATGATGACGCCGAAGGTGGACTGCATCTGGGTGTGCTTGTAGAGCTGGTTGAGCACCACATGGGGGATGGCGTCGCGCTTGAGCTGCACGACGACACGCATGCCGTCCTTGTCCGACTCGTCGTTGACGCCGCTGATGCCGTCGATCTTCTTGGCATTGACCAGGTCGGCGATGGAGCGGACCAGGTTCTCGCGGTTCACCTGGTAGGGAATCTCGGTGATCACGATCTGCGACTTGCCGCTCGATTCCTTTTCCTCGATCTGGGCGCGGGCGCGCATGATGACCCGGCCCCGGCCGGTTTCATACGCGTCCTTGATTCCCTCGCGCCCGTAGATGAAGCCGCCGGTCGGGAAATCGGGTCCCTTCACCACCTTGCGCAGGTCGGCGATGGTGGCCTCGGGGTCGTCCACCAGGAGCTCGATGGCCTTGGCAATTTCCTTGAGGTTGTGCGGCGGAATGTTGGTGGCCATGCCCACCGCGATGCCGCTCGAGCCGTTGACCAGCAGGTTCGGGAGCCGGGACGGGAGCACCGTGGGCTCCTCCAGCCGGTCGTCGAAGTTGGGCTGGAAGTCGACGGTGTTCTTGTCGATGTCCTCCAACATCGTCATGGCGATGCGGGTGAGCCGCGCTTCGGTGTAGCGGTAGGCGGCGGCGGGGTCGCCGTCCACCGAGCCGAAATTGCCCTGGCCGTCGATCAGCGGGTAACGGAGCGAGAAATCCTGCACCATGCGCACCAGCGCGTCATAGACCGAGCTGTCGCCGTGCGGGTGGTACTTGCCGAGCACGTCGCCCACGACGGTGGCGGACTTCTTGTAGGGGCGGCCGGGCACGAGGCCGAGCTCGTTCATGGCGTAGAGAATCCGGCGGTGCACGGGCTTGAGTCCGTCGCGGACGTCGGGCAGCGCGCGCGAGACGATGACGCTCATCGAGTAGTTAATGAACGACTGCTGCATCTCGTCTTCGATAAGGCGCGGGAGGATGCGCTCGCGCGAATGTGGTGCGGTCATGGGGCTCGCAGGATGTCAGACACGGATGGCCGGCGGGTGGGCCGGGGAACGCTGAATAATAATGGAAGGGAGGGGCCGGCGCAACGGGCTGACGGCGCCATAAGTGGTTGAGGGTTAAGAGTTTAGAGTTGAGAGTGGAGACGGGAAAATCGGCCAGTCGGTCGTCATCATCAGGTCGTCGGTCGTCGGTCGTGGTCATGAACAGCTATGTCACTCTGAGGCCGCGGAGCGGCCGAAGAGACGGAGCCTGGGCAGGCATCGGCCCCTTCGCTGCGCTCAGGGTGACAGCTTTCGATGACAGACGACCGATGACCGACGGCCCACAACTCTCGACTCTTAACTCTCAACTCCAGACTGATTGCGCCCCCGCCCCGCGCGCCGTAGCTTCGAGGGTCCCCGTGAGAGTCGTCGGCCATCGGTCATCAGTCGCCTGCTGCGGGCATGTCATCGCGAGCGAAGCGGGGCGATGCGGCGCACGCGGTTCCGCATCTTCGGCCGCTGCGCGGCCCCAGAGTGACAAGTGGACGACTGATGACTGAAGAACGACGACCCCCTAAGCCCTGAGCCCCAGGCCCCATGCCCTCAAGCAAATCCAAGCTCTCCACCATGATGTTCCTGCAGTACTTCGTCTGGGGTGCCTGGTTTGTCACCATGGGCACCTACCTGAGCCAGACGCTGCACTTCAGCGGGCGTGAGGTGGGGCTGGCCTACGGCGCCACCGCCATCGCGGCGCTGGTCTCACCGTTCTTCATCGGGATCGTGGCCGACCGGTTCTTCTCCACCGAGAAGCTGCTGGCGATGCTCCACCTGATGGGCGGGGTGCTGCTCTGGTATGCCTCGACCCTCACCAGCTTCGGCACGTTCTACCCGGTGCTGATTCTCTACGCCCTCTGCTACATGCCGACGCTGTCGCTCTCCAATTCCATCTCGTTCCACCACGTCCAGGATCCCGCCCGCGAGTTTCCCTTCATCCGCGTGCTCGGCACCATCGGCTGGATCGTGGCCGGCATCATCATCGGCAAGGTGCTCCACGCCGACGCGCTGGCGCTCCCCATGCGCGTCGCGGCGGGCGCGTCCATCCTGCTCGGCCTCTACTCCTTCACGCTGCCGCACACGCCGCCCAAGGCGGCAGGCGCGCCCTTCAGCGTGCGCGACGCCCTGGGACTCGACGCGCTCAGTCTGCTCAAGGACCGCTCGTTCCTGATTTTTGTCCTCGGCTCGTTCCTGCTCTGCATCCCGCTCCAGTTCTACTACACCTTCGCCAATCCGTACCTCAACGAAGTCGGCGCGCCTGACCCGGCGTTCATCCAGACCTTTGGCCAGATGAGCGAGCTGGTGTTCATGCTCTTCCTGGCCTACTTCCTCCGCCGGTTCGGGATCAAGGTGATCATGCTGGCCGGCATGGCCGCCTGGGCGCTCCGCTATCTCGCCTTTGGTTACGGCGCCACGGGGCCGGTGATGCCGCTCATCTACATCGGCATCCTGCTCCATGGCATCTGCTACGATTTCTTCTTCGTGAGCGGGCAGATCTACACCGATGAAAAGGCGGGGCCAAAGATCCGTGCCGCCGCTCAGGGCTTCATCAACTTCGTCACCAACGGTGTGGGCTACTTCATCGGCGCGTTCGTGAGCGGCGCGGTGGTGGACCGCTACGCCCGATGCCAGGGCGGCGGCGCGCTCGAGGGCTGCACCGCAGTGACCCACGACTGGCATGCCATCTGGCTGGTGCCGGCGGCGGGCGCGGCGGTGGTGTTTGTGCTGTTCGCATTGACGTTCAGGCCGGCGAAGCGGCTGGACGGTTAGACGGTTAGACGGTTAGACGGTTAGACGGTTAGACGGTTAGACGGTTAGGCGGTTAGACGGTTAGGTCCCGAAGGTAAGAACTAACCGTCCAACCATCTAACCGTCCATCCGTCTCCTACATCTCTCAACTCTCAACTCCCAACTATCATGCCCACCAAGCCCGTTTCCCGTCGTGATTTCGTCGGCACCTCGGCGGCTGCCGCCGGTGCCTTCACCATCGTCCCCCGCCACGTGCTGGGCGGCCCCGGGTTCATCGCGCCGAGCGACAAGCTCAACGTGGCGTGCATCGGGGTGGGCGGCATGGGGCGGAACGACGTGGACGGGATGAGCGGCGAGAACATCTACGCCCTCTGCGACGTGGACTGGAAGGCCGCGGAAGACGCCTTTCGCACCTTCCCCAAGGCCAAGCGCTTCAAGGATTATCGCGAGCTGTTCGACAAGGAAGCAGCCAAGATCGACCTGGTGACGGTCTCCACACCCGACCATAGCCACGCGCCCGCATCGATGCTCTCACTGCAGGCCGGCAAGCCGACCTACACCCAGAAGCCGCTCGCGCGCACCCTCTACGAGGTGCGCACGCTGGGCGAGGAAGCTCGGAAGCGCAAGCTCCCCACGCAGATGGGGAATCAGGGCCACGCGGGCGACGGGATGCGCGTGCTGCGTGAGATGGTGGAAGCCGATCTCATCGGCACGGTGCGCGAGGTGCACTACTGGACCAACCGCCCCATCTGGCCGCAGGGACTTGACCGCCCCACGGAACTCCACGCGCCACCGTCCACGCTTGACTGGAACCTCTGGCTCGGACCCCGGCCCGACCGGCCGTACAACCCTGCCTACATGCCGTTCAAGTGGCGCGGCTGGTGGGATTTCGGCACCGGCGCCCTGGGTGACATGGCCTGCCACGGCATGGACGCTGCCTTCTGGATTCTCGATCTCGGCTTCCCCGACCGCATCATCCCGGAATCGACCACGCTGTACACCGAAAGCGCGCCCAGGTCGGAGCGGATCGAATACCAGTTTGGCGCCAGGGGCAATCGCGGACCCATCACGGTGGTGTGGCGCGATGGCGACCTCCGCCCGCCCCGTCCCGCCGGCTATCCGGACGACGCCGACTGGCCCTTTGCCGACATCGGCGGTCAGCTCTGGATCGGTGACAAGGGTGGCATCCTCGCCGGCATCTACGCGGAAAATCCGAGACTGCTGGATCAGAAGAAGCAGAAGGAACTCGAGGCCAGCCCACTGCCGCAGAAATATCCGCGGTCCAAGGGCGTCTACGCCGAGATCATCGACGCGGCCAAGGGCGGCCCGCCGGCGCTCTCCAACTTTGACGGTCATGCCGGTGCGCTGACGCAGATGGTGCTGCTGGGATGCCTTGCGGTGCGGGCGGGCAAGACGCTGGAGCTCGACAGCAAGACGGGGATGATCACCAACGTGAAGCTGCCGGAGGAGTGGGTGAAGCCGGCGTTCAGGGATGGGTGGAGGGTCTGAGAAAGACGGTTAGGCGGTTGGACGGTTAGGCGGTCAGGCAGCTGATGGCGAGCTGGCGGCAGCGGGGTTGCCGCCGTTGGTTCCCGTCAGGAGGGGGTTCGCATACGCCGATGGAGGCCCCAAATCAGGCGTCCTACTTCATCGCAGTCTGTCAGCAGCGATTCGATTTCGCCTCCGTTCAGGTAGCCGAGATCAATGGCCAACCGAAGTAAATAGGCTACTTCGGCATGCGACCCGGCCGCAATATCCAGGAAGCGACGGAATTCCTTCTTTCCCCTTCGCGCGGCACCTTCGGCCACGTTGGTGGGGATGGAGACAGCGGCCCGGCGCACCTGCGATGTGAGACCAAAGCGCTCATCCGAAGGCCATCCTTTGGTCAAGGAGTAAATCCGGATCACCAAGCGGTGCGCCTTCTGCCAGGCGAGTAAATCGAAGTAGGGAGGCATGCCCTAATTTCGCGCTTACTGACACCGCCCCGATAACCCGAATCACGCAGCACGGTCCAATTGGATGCACGGGCCAGCTAGAACCTGTCCGTCCAACCGCCTAACCGCCTAACCGTCTCCACAGTTGCACCCCCCCTCCACTCCCCCCCAGCAGCAACTCCGGCGTCCCATCACCATCGATGTCCGTCACGGCGGGAATGGCGTTGAATGAGCCGTGCAGCACGAATGAAGTGTCCGCCTTGAAATCCGGCGCCGAGCGGGTGCCGGCGTTGAGATAGAGCCGCATCTCCCCCGATTCGTTGCCCACCAGCAGGTCGAGATCGCCGTCGCCATCCACGTCCATCAGCGCGGGTGCGCTGCGGCGGCCGGCCTCGATCCCGGCGTATTCGTCCGACACCAGCACGAACTTCGGTTGCTGCCTTGTTCCATCGTTCCGATAGAAGTTGATGGTGCCGGACCCCTCGCCCACGAAGAGATCGAGGTCGCCGTCATGGTCCACGTCGGCCAGCGTGGGAGTGGCGTTGCTGCCGCGCGTGAGCGTGACGATGGCGCTGTCGGCCAGGACGAAGCGCGAGGCCCCTGCCGCACCGGTATTCCGATACCATGCAAGCACGCTCTGCCAGGTGCCGAGCATCATGTCCGGCCTCCCGTCACCATCGAGATCGCCGAGCGCCGGGGCGTAGTTGAAGGTGCCGCTGATGTCGAGCGCACCGGACGCATGCCACTCAGGCCTGGTCCTGGTGCCGCGATTCTCGAAATACTCCAGCGCGCCGGTGCGCGGGTTGTGCTGGGAGATGCGGTTGCCGAGGATGAGGTCCGGATCCCCATCGCCGTCCACGTCGGCCACCGCCGGCGCGCTCTCCGCGCCGACGTCGAGCTGCGAGAGGTACTGCGTGCTTCGCACCGTGAAAGTCATCGGTGCGGTCTGCTCGAGGTAATAGAGATTGCCGATGGCGGTGGTGTTGGCGTTGAACGCACCACCAAGCACACCCACCATGAGGTCGAGATCGCCGTCGCCATCGAGGTCGCCCACGAAGGGCGCGTTGTAGCCGCTGGTGCGGAGTGGCGCACCGGGTGGAAACGACACCGAGTCCTGCCCGATGATCGGCCGCTCGCAGGTGCCGGTGTTCTTGAGCCAGAGCAGCCCCGGCTCGAAGTAGTCGCCCCAGAGCAGGTCGGGATCACCATCGCGATCGAGATCGGTGACGATCATCGTGTTGGCGCCATGCAGGGACGGCTTCCCGCCGGGCGGGATTGCGCCGATGATCTGGATGTGCTGGAAGGTGTCGCTCACGAAGTGGAACACGGGAACGCCGTTGACGCCAACACCCGTGGCCTCGTAATGCGTCACCATGCCGCTGGTGCGGCCCATCAGCAGGTCCAGCTTGCCGTTGCAGTCAATGTCCGCCATCTGCGGAATGTTCTGGCGGTCATTGAAAATGGCCTTGCCCTGGTCGTCGCGCAGCGTGTCTGTCGCCAGCGTGTACGCTGCCTTGGTGCGTGAGCCCTCGTTCCGGTAATACCTGATGTAGCTATACGGTGTCTCGGCCACGAGATCCCAGTCGCTGTCGCCGTCCACGTCCACGAACCGGCTCCACTCACCGATTTCCAGTCCCTCGTAATCGTCACTGCGCCAGGTAAACGCCGGCGCCCTGGCGCTGCCGGTGTTCTCGAAGTACATCATGCGCCCGGTGAATTCCTGGACGAAGAGATCCAGGTCGCCGTCGCCGTCGATGTCCACCAGCTGGGGCCGCGGATTGTTGAGCCCGCCGAGGAAGGGAAACTGGTAACGTTGCCCGGTGCTGTCGTAGACAGGGAAGGCGTTCAGCACCCGACTGAACGTCGGCTCGGCGGCTCGGCGGCTCGGCAATGCGGCGGCAAGGAACGTCCCTGCCGCCGCGATCGTGGCGAGTGCGAGTGCCTTCACTTCGCGTTCAGGACGGCCATGCCCACCGCGTCATGATCGGTCTCGATGATCTTGACGATCTTGTGGGTCTTCCGGTCAATCACCACGACCGTGCCCGTCCCGCCCGGCCTCGGCGTCTGCGGGGTGTAGACGCCCTGCAGGTTGTGATTGGAGACGAAGACATACTTCTGGTCGGGGCTCACGGCGATGCCATGGGGTTCGGCGAGGCCGTTGCCCTTGATCACGTCGCTGATTTCCATGGTCCTGGCATTGACCACGGTGACCGTATTGGCCTTCTGGTTGCCGAACCAGAACTCGCTGCCGTCAGCGGTCCAGGCCTGGTCCCACGGCCAGCCCGGCGAGTCGAGCGTCCTGAGCAGGGTGAGCTTGCCCGGCACGCTCGCGTCGTAGATGAACACCTTGTCGGTCATCTGCGTGGTGGCCACGAGGCGGCTGCCGTCGGGCGACATCGAGAGCCCCACGAACATGTGCATCATGTCACCCGGCACCTGGGTGAGGGTCACCTCGCCGGTGGCGCCGTTCACGTTGGCAATTTCGTTGTCCACCATGCCGGCGATGTGCGACCAGGTGCCGCGCGGATCCGCCGCCGCACCATGCGGGCGGCCCAGCACCACATCCACCACCTGGGCGTCAGCCATGGTCTTGCGGTTGATGATCCCGATGCTCGACGGCGCGTTGACCGCCGTCATCGAGCGCGTCACATAGAGCAGGTCGCTCCTGGGGTCGAGCGCCAGCATGCCGGGCGTCGCGAACTTCGACTTGCCCACCACCTTGTTGTTGCGATCAAACTTGACGACGTAGCCGTCACCCACCAGCGAGACGTACCACGCCGACCCATCAGGCTCGGCCGCGATGTGATGCGGCTTGGCCTTGTCGGTGAAGCCGAGCTTGGCCAGGTCCAGCGTCTCGATGAGCGTCTGGCTCCTGATATCGATCACCGAGATGGTGGACGCGGTCTGGTTCGCCACATAGAGGCGCGCCCCGTCGGGGGCGGGCGCCGGCGGCGATCCCGCCGGTGCCCCCGCCATGCAGGCGAGGAGCACCGGAAGGAGTCCGGCTACCAGCAGGAAGCGTCGCGTCATGGCACCGGTTGCGAGTTATGCTTCCGCACGATGAACAGCCCCTCGGCGCCGCTGGTCATGAGCACGTTGCCGCTCTGGAAGAACGGATAGTTGCTCCAGCTGCCACCGAACCCGGGGGCGTCGGTCCCGATCGGCACGGTGTCGAAGAAGCCCACCTGCTTCGGGTTCTCGCGGTCGCTGATGTCCACCACGCGCAGGCCGCTTTCGTAGTTGGACTGGTACATCATGTTGCCCACGATGTAGAGATTGTGGTCGCTGGACTTGTCCTTGGAGATGTACTGCCCGGCCAGCACCGGGTCGTCCAGCTTGCTCACGTCCCATATGAGCGTGCGGGTGCCGTCCACCAGCCCCTGCAGCTCGTCCAGCTCGTCATCCATGTAGAAATATTTCTGGTCCGCGGTGAGCCAGCCCTGGTGGGCATAACCCACGTTGGGATAGGCCTGGCGCGAGAGCGCCACCGGCTTCGACTTGTCGGTCACGTCGGCGATGCTGAGCGCGGTCTCCGCGGCGTTGAAGCAGATCTGGTGGCCGTCGTACCGCTTGTCGGGACCGTGATACACGGTGCACTGGGCGTCGTGGATGTAGCCGGTGCCGGCGCGGCCCGTGGTAGGATCGGCAAAGCATCCGGCGAACCTGGGCGTGTCGGGGCTGCGGATGTCGATCATGTAGAGCCCGCCACCGCACGACTCGCCGCCGCCATTGCTGCCCACCGCATAGGCATAACCCGAGATCGTGTCGATCACGATGTTATGCACGCTCCAGAGATCCATGTACGTGGTGTCGGCGGTGAAGGTCTGCGGACTCTTCACGTTGCGGAGGCGAGTGAGGTCAAACACCTGCATCCCGTGATGGCCCGAGCCATCCGCCACGATGTAGACGTGGTTCTTGTAGGTCTTCATGTCGCGCCAGGCCGCGGCGTTGGCGCCCTCGGTCATGGGGAGGTCGCCCACATATTTCGGATTGAGCGGATCGGTCACGTCGACGAACGAGGTGCCGTCGGTGCGGCCCACCAGCGCGTAGTCACGCTTGGTCTGTGGGTCGGTCCAGCCCCACATGTCATTGAGGTGAACGCCGCGCTTGCCGCCGATGGCGCTGTTGGGCATGAAGGCCATGAGGTCCATGCTCTCGCAGTCGAACAGCCCCACCTTGTTGCTGCAGTCGCGCTTCTTGCCGAGCATGGCGTCGAGGCCGTAAACCTGGCCGCCCAGGACATTGCCCACCGTCCAGGTGTTCCCGCTGTGGGTCAGGACGGCGACCTTGCCGTCGCCGCCGTCGGCGAATGGCATGCTCACCACGCCGCCGTTACCGCCGAGCGCGATGTGCATGCCGAAGAACGTCCGGCCCGCCGAGGTATCGGGCGAGAGCTTGCCGGCCGAGGCGATGTTCTGCCCGGCATCGGTGCTCATGCGGTAGATGGTGCCCGCACCCCGTCCTGCACCCGGCGCGCCAACCCAGATCTCATTGCCGACGAAGGCGATGGATGACCCGAACCGCCCACCCGTCGACGCGTCGAACGCCTGCAGCCGCTCGCGGCTGGTCCAGCGCTTCCGCGCCGTGTCATGGGTGAAGATGGCCACGGCGCCCGCGAAGCCGTAGGCCTGCGGCATGCCCACGAAGATCTTGCCGTCCTTGATGGCAAGGGCGCTGCCCATGCCGGCCGGACGCTCCAGCCCCTGGACCTGCAGCTTGGCTTCCTGGTTCCAGCCGTTGCCGGCCTTGCGATAGACATAGGCCGTGCCGAGGCCCGAATCAGCGCCGGTGGCGCCAATGACCATGAGGTCGCCGTCCATGGCGATGCTGGCACCGAAGCTCGCGCGCGCCGGCAGGTCGGACGGCTGGATCATGGTGTCCAGCGCCCATCGGTTTCCGGCGCGGCTGAACAGGTACACGGCGCCCTTGTCGCCATCGGCCGCGGGCGCACTGATCGCGGCGGTGTTCCCCTTGAGCAGCACGGCATAACCGAAGCGGCTCGAGTCCGCCGTGATCGTGAGCTCCTGTGCCGGCTTCCATTCGGTGCCCGAGCCGGAGAAGACGTACACCTTGCCCTTGTTGTCGCTGTTGGAGGTGCTGCTGACCATCAGCGTGCTGCCCTCGATGGCCACGGCGCCGCCGAAGCCATCGGCCCGCGCCGAATCGGGAGCGGCAAGCCGGCCCGCCGGCGTCCATTGCCCGGTGCCGGAGGTGCGGTACATGTAGACGAATCCCGGCGCGTAGTCATTGCCGGATTGGCTGACATAGGCGACCCCGTCGCCCATTGCCACAGCGGAGCCGTAGCCCTGCGCGGCGAGCGGAGCCGCTCCCAAGGCGGCCAGCGCCGCAACCAGAAAACCAGTACGACCATGCATGATCATCGCGAGCGACTCCTGAAGGTGAGGTGTTCAGTAGCGACGTAGAACCAGATGAGCAGGTTTCAGTCAGGGTCGCCACTTGCCGCGGGCCACGGCCGGAATGAACCGGTCGAGCCCGCGTGGGGGAAATGGCAGGGTGGCACCCTTTTCCGCGCTGAGGTAGGCAGCCATGAGTATACGCACGACCTCCAGCCCGTCGTTGAACGTGAGCCGAGGCTCCTCCTTCCCCAGGAAGGCCCGGACGAAATGACGATTCTCGGCCTCATAGCCGTAGGCCACCGCCTCGTCCGCCACCACCGGCATGAGCCCGGTCTCCGCGTTCTGCTTCTCGACCAGGTCCTCACCCGCCTTCCCCTTCACTTCCCGGCTGAAGAAGAGCTTGAGGCCGGTGTCGAGGGTGTTCCAGGCCATCGAGTATTCAGGCCCCAGCAGCTCGGCCGAAAGCCGGAGCCCCGCGCCCACGAAGCTCCAGGAAGTGGACGCTTCACCCAGCACCGTCTGGCCGTCGCTGGTCTCGAACTCGATCGTGAGGCTGGCAAAATCTTCCGAGGGGCGGCGCCGGTAATCCACGGCTTTCCCCATGGTGCGGCGGAGCTTCCGGGCGTACTCGGGACGGGTCCACTTGAGGCTGGCGATGTGCG
The DNA here is from genome assembly GCA_035708725.1 of Gemmatimonadales bacterium. Taxonomy (GTDB): domain Bacteria; phylum Gemmatimonadota; class Gemmatimonadetes; order Gemmatimonadales; family GWC2-71-9; genus CAMLHP01. Next base: position 17,752 of record DASTFH010000102.1, read on the forward strand.
CCGAAATCCTGACCGGGCGCACGGTATCGTAGGGCTCGCCGGGGCGGGTGAGGAGGTGCCGGACCACCAGCGCCGAGTGGCACATCATGTCGTTGAGCACGCCGCCGCCCTGCAGTCTCCCCTGCCAGAACCAGGGCATGTGGGGCCCGCTGTGCTCCTCGGCGGCGCGTGCCAGGTAGGGGCGGCCGGTGAGCCGCGCGCCCCGGGCCCAGAGCAGGTTGCGGCCGTGCTCCACCTCGGGCGCAAAGAGCTGGTTCTCGAGATAGCCGGTCTTGAGCCCCACCCGCTTCACCAGCCGGGTAACCTCCAGCGCCTCCGCCACGTTGCGCGCCAACGGCTTCTCGCAGGCGAGGCCCGCGAGCTCTCCCTTCCCACGCGCGATGGTGTCCACGATCTCTTCCACGTTCTCGATCCGCGCCTGGTTGGGGCCGCAGAGCCAGATGGCGTTGATGGCGGGATCCGCCACCATCTGGGCGATCGAGCGATAGGGCCTGGCGCGACCCACGTCGAGCTTCCGGGCGTAGCGCGCGGTGGCCGCCGCGTGGTCCTGGTTGGGGCTCCAGACGCCGAGCACATCGGCGTCACGCACGCCGGTCCAGGAACGGATATGGAACTGGGCGTTGAAGCCGCTGCCGATGAAGCCGATGCCGAGAGGAGTCATGGGTCGAGGGTCGAGGGTCGAGTCAACAGTCAACGGTCAACGGTCTACGGTCTACGGTCTACGCGTCATTGCGAGCGCCGAAGGCGCGAAGCAATCGGGTCGCCGTGGCATCCATTCCAGCTACCCGATTGCTTCGGCAGCTGCGCTGCCTCGCAATGACAGCAGGTGCGGGCCCCAAGCCCTACGCCCCACGCCCTATGCCGTCAATCCCAGCTTCTTCAGCTGCGGCTCGGGGCATCCGTCCCAGCTCTGCCGGTACACGTTCCCCTTGTAGCCGATGTCCTCCACGCCCATGCGGCTCGACCAGAACCCGCTGGCGGTGAGGTTGCGGAAGTTGGAAAAGAAGCTGGTGGGTTCCTTGAGCATTTCGTTGCCCCGGGTCTTCTCGGGCCACGCGATCTCGTCCACCAGTGCGAGCTGCTGCTCGGCGGTGGCGCTGGCGAACGACGCCTGGAACCGGGCGAGCGATTCGCGATCGAGCCAGGCGAGCCCCAGACGCATCCGCTGCTGGCTGTCGGGATTCTCCTGCATCATGAAATCCATGAACTGCGGTACACCCGCATCGGTGGCGCTGCCCGAGCGATCATCCTTCGGGATGATGATATCCACCAACGTGTTGACCGTCTTCCATTCTTCCGGAGTGAAGAAGCCCGGGTGATAGTCGCCGGTCGCATTTGACACGTGCTCCGCGGCGCGCTGGACGTCGCTCGCCTTGCAGCCGAAGGCCGTGGCCGTGGTGGCGAGGCCCAGGAGGCCCACCATCTCCCGGCGCGAAAGGTTGCTCATACGGTGCCCGCCTTTCTCAGCTCGGCGATATGATCAGCGGTGCGCCACGCCAGCGCCAGGATGGTCCAGGTTGGGTTCTTGTCGGCCTGGGAGACGAACGGCGCGCCATCGGCCACGAAGAGATTCTTCACGTCGTGGGCCTGGTTCCATTCGTTCACGACTGACCGCGAGCGATCCTTGCCCATCCGGGCGCCGCCCAGCTCGTGGATGATGCTGCCGCCGCTGGAAATGCCGTATCCTTCCGCCTCGGTAGGCATTTCGGAGAAGACGGTGCCGCCCATGGCATCCACCAGGGCGCGGAAGGTTTCCTGCATGTGCTTGACCTGCTTGTACTCGTGGTCGGTCCACTTCCAGTGGAAACGCAGCGCGGGGATGCCCCACCGGTCATGCACATCGGGATCGATCTCGCAGTACGAATTTTCATTGGGAATCATCTCGCCGCGGCCGGAGAATCCGACGGTCGTGCCATAGAGCCGGCGATACGAATCCTTGAGCGCCTTCCCGTAACCGCCGAAGTCGGGATACCGGTCGATCCCTCCCATGAATCCATAGGACGGCATGCCGCGCCCGCCCCACAGCTCGATGTGATAGCCGCGCGGGAAATCGAGCTTGCTGTTGTCGAGCCACCAGGGGCAGTAGAGATGCCCGCCACCCACGCCGTCTTCATTGTGGGAATGGCCGTTCATCAGCTTGGGAATGAAGCCGGCCACGTCAGTGCCGGTGGTGTCGGTCAGGTACTTGCCCACCAGCCCGCTGGAATTGGCGAGCCCGTGCGGGAACTTCCCACTCTTCGAGTTGAGCAGCAGGCGAGAGGTCTCGCACGCGCTCGCGGCGAGCACCACGATGCGGGCGCTCACGTGCTGGTCGGTGTTGGTGGCCTTGTCCACATAAGCCACCCCGTTGGCGAGCCCGTCGCTTCCCAGCGTCACCTCACGTGCCATGGCATTGGTGAGCAGGGTGAGCTTCCCGGTCTTGAGCGCCGGCGGGATCAGCACGTTGGCAGAGCTGAAGTTGGAATTGGTGCGGCAACCGCGATTGCACTGGCCGCAGTAGTGGCAGGCGGCGCGGTCGTGGATCGGCTTGGTGAGGATGGACAGGCGAGCCGGGATGCAGGCAACGTTGAGCTTGTCGGCGGCCTGCTTGATCAGCAGCTCGTAGCAGCGCGGCTTCGGCGCCGGCAGGAAGTGGCCGTCAGGCGCATTGGGAAAATTCTCGTTGCTGCCGAACACGCCAATGAGGTCATCCACCTTGTCGTAATACGGCGACACGTCATCGTAGGTGATGGGCCAGTCGTCACCCAGGCCATCCAGCGTCTTCCGGCGGAAATCATCGGGCCCGAACCGGAGCGAGATGCGACCCCAGTGGTTGGTGCGGCCGCCCACCATGCGGGCGCGCCACCAGTCAAAATCGGTGCCCTTGGCCCTGGTGTAGGGCTCGCCGGGAAGGTCCCAGCCTCCGACGCAGGCGTCGAATTCCCCGAACGGCCGTTCCTTGGTGGAGGCGCCTCGGCGGGGCGAGTCGTAGGCCCAGGTGAGCATGGCGGAGTCGGTCATGTTGTTCCATGGCCCGCCGGCTTCGAGCATCACCACGTTGGCGCCGGCCTGGGTGAGCACGTAGGCGGCCATGCCGCCTCCCGCGCCCGACCCAACGATTGCCACGTCATGGACCTGTCGCGTGCCCGGGGATTGCGTCACTCTGGTTTCGCTCCTTGTGCGTGAACATCACAGAGTTCGAGCGCCTGGCGCAGCGAGTCGCGCCAGGGGCGGGTCGGGATGAATTCATGCGCCAGGAAGCCGGTGAACCCGGTCTCGGCGATGGCCTGGGCGATGGCGCGGTAGTTGAGCTCCTGGGTGCCATCAAGCTCGTGCCGTCCCGGCACGCCGCCGGTGTGGTAGTGGCCGATCTCCGCCGCGTGATCGCGAATGGTGCGGATCACGTCGCCTTCCATGATCTGCATGTGGTAAATGTCGTACAGCAGCTTCACCCGGGGGGACCCGACCGCCTGGACCACGGCCGAGCCGAATGCTGTATGGTCGCCCTGATAGTCCTTGTGGTCAACCTTGCTGTTG
>DASTFH010000103.1:0-4223 GCA_035708725.1 Gemmatimonadales bacterium
ACTTCTGGAGCGTGAACTACAACATGTTCCAGTACTTCGGCTCGATGGACGATCAACTTACCCGAGGCGGCCCGCTGGCGCGCCAGCCGTCCAACACCAACTGGAACCTCTCCATCTTCAGCGACGGACGTGGCGCGCTGACCTATGGCTTGCGCTCGAGTGTCTTCCGCGACGCCGGGGGGAGCTGGAGCGTAAACGCGGGGCCCAGCATCGAGGTGGTGCCGTCCTCCAGCGTGCATATCTCCTTCGAGCCATCGTTTACCCGGTCGCACACGGTGAACCAGTTCGTGCGGCCAGTCGCGGACCCCACCGCAACCACGACCTTCGGCAGCCGCACCGTCTTTGCCCAGCTGGAGCAGCGGGAGCTGGCGCTCGATACCCGGGTGGACTGGCTCTTCAGCCCTACTCTTTCCCTCCAGCTCTACGTCCAGCCGCTCATCTCGGCGGGTGACTACAGCCGCTTCAAGGAATTCACGACGCCCGGCGAGTATGAGTTTGCGGAATACGGGGTGGATCGGGGAACGATCAGCCAGGACAATGCGTCGGGGACGTACACCGTGGATCCCGATGGCACTGGCCCGGCCTCCACCTTCCAGGTGCAGAACCCCGATTTCAACTTCCGCTCGCTCAGGGCCAACCTGGTGCTGCGGTGGGAGTTCCGGCCGGGCTCGACGCTCTTCCTGGTCTGGCAGCAGGCGCGCCAAGGCATTGACCCGGTGGGCGATTTCCGCTTCGGCCGCGACTTCGGGGCGATCTGGGATGCACCGGCCACCAATGTGCTGGCGGTCAAGGCGACGTGGTGGGTGGGGCTGTAGGGCGTAGGGCGTAGGGCGTGAGGCGTGAGGCGTGAGGCGACGCTAGCCTGACACGTCATTGCGAGGAGGCGTAGGGGCGGCCCGCGGGCCGCCCAAGCGCCGACGAAGCAATCGGGTCGCCTGAAAGCCGAGATTTCCGTACGGGGGCTACTTGAGTGACATCTCGTATTGCCTGACTGTCTGCACCCCATCCGAGTCCTGCCAGATACCGATCATGAACCGACCATTCACGTCCGTTGGCGTGAATGCTGCTGGGACCTCGACCTCTCCAATCAGTCGCCCGTCTAATGCCACTTGCCGCCACCGTTGTGAGATATCGGTCGGCATCTGGTACGAGCCGATCCAGAGGTTGCCGTCTGCATCCACGAACAGCCGAGGGTCGAAGGCCGGCGCGACTTGGCGTGGATGCGCACGCTCGGCGAGGTCCGACGCAATCCGGCTGCGCCTGCTCGCATCGGTAACAGACTCCAACCGCTGCGCTCGCAGGGCATCTATGTGGGCAGCGGTCACCTGGCGCGGCTCATTGCCGAGGCGCCACGTGCGCAGCCGACGCCCATCGCCAGCAAATGCCGTGATATTTCCAGTGCCATTATCAGCTACTACCAGCTGATCACCGACTACGGCCAATCCGCTGGCCTCGCCGAATTCCCGTGGCGATCGAGTCAAGGGTCCATCGGGATTTGACGCGTTAGCACGAACTTCGAATTCCACTCCCGGAAAGACTCCGACGCGATTGCCCAGCTGTCCATCGGGTCCGTAGCGGACTACCGGCAAGGTGTCGCGCTCGACCCTTGGCTCGCCACTCGCCGAGAGCGCAAAGGCACCGTTCGTCACGAGGACGCTGCCGTCGCTCAGCACGCCAACCGCTCTGGGCTGCGGCACGGCGGTTGGCGGATCCAGCTGTGCGGTCCGGATGATGCCGGTATCGGCCAGCCAGGTGAGCCGCCGCAGGCGCAAGTCGAGTGTGACGATCTGATCGTTTGGGGCTCGCAGGGGACGACCGACCAGTTCAAACTCACCCGGTCCATCACCCTTCCGTCCGACATGCCTGATGACTTTGCCAGCCGTATCCACAACCACAAACTCCCGATCGTGGCCATCCGCAATCACGATATTGCCATCTGAGAGTTTCAGTGCACCGAGCACTTGGAACAGGCTGCCCGCCGGGTCGTTCCCCATGACCAATCGGGGCTGATCGCCGAGCGCGTAGCGGACGACTTCGGTCGTGTCTATGACAATGGGTGCCTCATCCGCTGCGGCTGCACTTGCCGGGTCGTGAGTGCAGCTAGCCAGTGCCAGCGAGGTCACGGCCAGCACGGCACAAGTCCCAATCTGGACGCCAAACTTCAGCATCAATCAGCCTTCACGGCGACGTGCGCGGCGACAGCGACGCTTCGCCATCCTTCCGGCAGCTCAATTCGCGCCGAGCGAAGCGTCGCGGTCCCGCTCACCGAATCCTCGGACAGCGTCACCAGCCGCCCGCCGTCGAGGTCAAACGCCGTGAGCGGCCTCGGTACGGTTGTGTGTGCCAGATAGACGCCGGAAGGCGATAGCAGGGCCAGTGAGGCATTTCCACCCCCGTACTGGTCGCCGACCTGGCTCCAGATTCCGATCAACCCGCCGGCTGAGTCAATAGCGATCCCCTGCACGTCCTTTCGCATGGCATCGCTCTTGAGAGCCGCCTCGATCATGCCGGCCTTCGCCTCTGGTTTCACGGGCATTTGCGAGAGACGCGCCTCCATGAACGCCCTGAACAACTTCATCTGCTCGTCAGTAGCACGCTGCTCCGGCCGATCGATGCTCACGGCGCGTGTGAGATGCATGGAGGGTGAGAAATCAGCAAGCTGGGGCTCGCACAGCTGGCTAGCACGATCATGCTACCGGCCGCGTCGCCCTTGCATCCGGCATCGCGCCGACCATACGGCGCGCCTCGCTCGCTCATGGGCCCGAGTTCACGGGCCGAATCGCCGCTAACGAGCCGCCAGCCCGGTTCCCCGGGTTGGAAATACCGCACCAGGATGGCCGAGTCACCGGCCGGCCACACGGACGACATTTGCGGAATCGGAAGGGATCGCAGGTAGTGGCCGCTTTCGTTGTAGAACATGGCTCGGCCGAGCCGGCCATCTCCCACTCCAACGACATCGCTCATCACGAAAAGGTCAGTAGGCGCCTTCATCTCACCCGGTCCCTCACCCTCCCGGCCGAACGCGAACAGGCGGCGACCACGCGTGTCAAACGCTGCGATCCGGTACGCGGGCATGTCGAGCACATAGGCGATGCCGTGCAGCAGGCGCACACCCCGGCGCCACCCATGACACGGCGCTGTCCGGCGCCAGTTCCACGGCCCACTGCGCTGTGAGACTGGCTTGAGTCGAATCAAAGACCGGCGTGTCCGGGTTCGTCACCACCCACACGCTGTCGCGAAGCTCGGCCGAGCCGAGCCAGGCGGCGGCCGGCCGATCGGCCTGGCACCCCTGGCTCAGCAGAGCCAGGCTCATGAGCATCGCAAGGTCGGCTTTCATCGAGCTTTCCTTCCCGGCTCCTGGACCTGATTGAGATTCGAGTTTCCCGCAACAGAGAGTGACGGCTCGCCGCGTCGGAGTTGCCGCCGGTGGTTCTTCCATCTGCGCGACTAAAAGTCGCGAGGCTCTGACGTACCTGTCGTGATTTCACCTCAAAACCCGATATATCAGTCGGCCTCCCGAGAGTCCCGGTCCGCCGGCAGCTCCCAACTTGCGGCCCGGCGTGGGGAAGCGCAAATAAGACGGACAGATAAGCAATCTGCGAAATCGGCGTAATCTGCGGATCAGCTGTACAAGATGGATTCCTTACCAAGGAGAGGTTGCAATGGGTACCCGTCATTTCCACTCCAGCGCCTGGCTATTGGCGCTGGCTACTCTCACCGCGGCACCTGCCCTGATGGCTCAGGGGACGGGCCACGCCAACTCCGATCCCGCCAAGCGGGCGGACCATCTGGCCTGGGGCCCTGCCCCCGCCATCTTCCCCGCCGGCGCCCAGATGGTGGTGCTGCAGGGCGACCCCGCCGCGAGCGCCATCGTCACCGTGCGGCTCAAGCTGCCCAACGACTACGTGATCAAGCCACACTGGCATCCCACCGATGAGCACGTGACCGTCATCAAGGGCCAGCTCTTCATTGGCATGGGCGACACGGTGTCCCCTGATGCCGAACTGCCGGTGCTCAAGACGGGCGACTTCGTCACCGCCCCGGCCAAGATGCATCACTATGCCAGGGCCCGCGGCGAGACTGTGGTGCAGGTACACATGATGGGCCCGTTCCAGCTGACGTACGTGAATCCGAAGGATGATCCTTCGAAGTAGGGCATAGGGCGTGGGGCATGGGGCGTGGGAGGTCGCGGGTCACGAGTCTCGCGTCTTCCCACGCCTCAT
>DASTFH010000104.1:0-22970 GCA_035708725.1 Gemmatimonadales bacterium
CGCCGTGTTGGGGGGAATGTAATCGGTCGAGGGGTCGAGGGGTCGAGGCGTCGAGGCGTCCAGGGGCGGTCTCGACCTCTCGACCCTTCGACCCCTCGACCGATTACATTCCCCCCAACACGGCGGTCCGCTCCGCGCCGATCGCCCAGTCGACAACCGCTGCAGCCGCAAAGGTCCGATCATGGCTCGCATTGACGTCATCATGCCGCAGATGGGTGAATCGATCGCCGAGGGCACCCTGTCGCGCTGGCTCAAGAAGGTCGGGGATCCCGTCAAGCGGGACGAGCCGATTTTCGAGATTTCAACAGATAAGGTTGACGCCGAGATTCCGGCCCCGTCAGCGGGAACGCTGGCTGAGATCCTGGTGAAGGAAGGCGAGACGGTTGCGGTGCAGACCGTTGTGGCCCGCATCGAGACAGAAGCCGGTGCTGCGGCCTCGGCGCCCGCGCCCGCTGCTCCTGCTCCGGAGCCAAAGGCCGAGACACCTGCTGCCAAGCCGGCTGCGCCGGCCGCACCGGCGCCGGCCGCTCCTGCTGCTGTAGCCCCTGCTCCCAGGCCCGCGCCTGCTCCGGCTGCCCCGCAACCGGTGACGGCCTCCGCGCCGGCGCCGTCGCAGGGCAACGGCTCCGAAACCATGGAAGAGCGCCTCAGACGGCGCTCCACGCCGCTCGTCCGGAAGATGGCGGCCGAGCACAATCTCGACCTGGGGTCCATTCCCGGAAGCGGGCTCGCGGGTCGGGTGACGCGCAATGATGTGCTGAACTACCTCGACCGCGGGGCCCAGCCGGCGGCGGCCGCTCCGGCAGCAGTGCCTGCACCTGCCGTGGCACCTTCGGCGGTTCCTGCGCAGCCCGCGATTCGTGCCGCCCAACCCCCCGCGCCCGCTGGCGGAGTATCGCACCCACCGGTCGAGCCGTGGGAGGGCGACCGCGTCGAACCGTGGTCGCGCATTCGCAAGCTCACCGCCGACCACATGATCATGTCGCGCCGAGTCTCGGCGCACGTGAACACGATCTTCGAAATCGATTATTCGCGCATCGTGCAGGTGCGGGCGGCGCACAAGAAGGAATTCGCCGAGCGCGGCGTAAGTCTCACTTATCTCGCCTTCATCGCCAAGGTGGTGGCGGACACCCTGCGGCGGCACCCGGTGCTGAATGCCGCGGTGACGAGCGAGGCCACCGTCTTCCGGCGCGACATCAACCTGAGCATTGCCGTGGCGCTCGACTGGGGCCTGATCGTTCCGGTCATCAAGCACGCTGACGAGCTTTCCTTGCTGGGGATCGCGCGCGCCATCAACGACCTCGGGGAGCGGGCCCGGACCAAGAAGCTGAGCCCCGACGAGGTGCAGCGCGGCACGTTCACGATCACCAATCCGGGCGTCTTCGGCTCGCTCATCGGCACACCGATCATCAACCAGCCGCAGGTCGCCAACCTCTGCGTCGGCGCCATCACCAAGCAGCCGGCCGTCATGACCGTGGACGGCGCGGACGCCATCGTGGTACGCTCCAAGGGCTTCCTCGCGCTCGCGTTCGATCATCGGATCGTGGACGGTTCCGATGCCGACCGGTTCATGGCGGACGTGAAGCTGGCGCTGGAGAACTTTCCCGACAGCGGGGCCTGACACCTCATGGCGCGACGCATCTTCGAGGCGGACGGTCAGGAGTGGCAGGTGGCGCCGTCCGGCCGCACCACCCAGTATGGCAGGGACGAGTTCGGGGTCATCTTCCGGCGCCTGCACGAGGACGGCACGGTGGCCGAGCAGCGCGTGAGCCGCTATTCGCCGCGCGGCACCCGCGCCAGGGACCTGTCCCTGGCCGGCATGCATGACGATGCGCTTCGCCGGATGCTCGCTCACAGCCAGCCGGCATTCACGGCGCCAGAACTGGGGTATCGCCGCTGAACACGTCGCTCCCGCCCACGGTTGACCTGCACCTCCATTCCACGGCATCCGATGGCAACCTGCCGCCCGAAGCAGTGGTGACGCGCGCGGCGGCAGTGGGGCTTTCGGCTATCGCGCTTACCGATCACGACACCCTGGGCGGCGTCGCCGCGGCGGTCGCCGAGGGCGAGCGATTGGGTGTCCGTGTGGTTGGCGGATGCGAATTCTCGTGCGCCGCACCCTGGGGCGAGATGCATGTGCTTGGCTATTTCCTGCCGGAATCGAGCGCGGCGCTGGACGCCTTCCTGGCCGGCTGCCGGGCCGACCGAGTCAGGCGTGCCCGCGCGATGGTGGACAAACTGCGCCGCCTTGGTGTGGAGATAACGTTCGACGACGTACTGCAGGTGAGCGCGGGCGCCGCCATGGGGCGGCCTCACGTGGCTCGTGCCCTCGTCAACAAGGGCGCGGCCACCGACCTTTCGAACGCCTTCGATCGTTACCTTGGCCGCGGCCGCCCTGGCTTCGTGGACAAGGTCCTGCCAACCTTTCGTGAAGTCGCGCGCATGGCGCATTCCGTGGGGGGCCTGGTCTCGGCGGCGCATCTCAAGGATCGCGCGTCGCGCACCGTGCTGGAGCGCTTTCGGAATGAGGGACTCGACGCCATCGAAGTGCGCCACCCGAGTCACAGTGCCGAGGTGCGCGCGCGACTGGCGCAACTTGCCGATGAGCTCGGCCTGCTGGCGACCGGCGGCAGCGACTGGCACGGCGAAACGGCCGCCGAAGGCGACCACGGCACCATCGGCTCGCAACAGGTGCCGTTGGGATGGCTGGAGGCGCTCGAGAAGAAGACATTCAACGGTCAGCAGTCGACAGTCGACGGTCGACGGTAGACCGTCGCCGGAGTATCCATGCCAACACCAGACTTCACCGGAAAAGTCGTCCTCGTCACCGGCGTGGGCCGGGCAGGTCAGATCGGGAACGCTGTCGCGCTCGCGTTCGGCAAGGCGGGCGCGCGCATCGTTGCATGCGATCGCAACGCGGTGGGCGTCGCCGAGCGCGTGCGGGAGTTCGTGGCCCAGGGCATTGACGCGCGGCCCGCGGCGGGCGACCTCACGGAGCCCGACGTCGCCTTGCTGGCGGTGGAGACGGCGCGCAAGCATTTCGGCCGGCTCGACGTCGTGGTGAACGTGGCCGGAGGCCTGACTACCTACGGACCATTCGAAGAGGTCACCAAGCTGGGCCTCGACCGCGAACTCGCCATCAACGTGAAGACCGCGTTCCTGATGTCCCAGGCCGCCGTGGCGGCGCTGGCGGACACGAAAGGCTGCATCGTGAATTTCGCTTCCATCGCGGTGAAGCATCCGGAGACCAACCTCTCGGCCTACAGTGCTGCCAAGGGAGCTGTGGCCGGCCTCACGGGGGCACTGGCGGTCGAACTCGCGCCGAAGGGTATCCGGGTCAACGCCATCGCGCCGGCAATGGTACGCACCGCCGAGAATACCGCGTCGGTCGGCGCCGACGCCGACTACGTGGAACTCGACGCCATCACGGGCGCGGTGATGGCGCTGGCCGCGCCGGGCGAGTCGGTCACGGGCGAGATCCGCGCCGTCACATCGCGGAAAGACTGACATGGACCTCTCCGGCCGCGTTGCGCTCGTAACGGGAGCCGGGCAGCGGCTTGGGACCCAGTTTGCCCGGGCCCTGGCAGGGCGAGGAATGTCCGTCGCCCTCCACTACAATCGCTCGGCGGACGGGGCCGAGGCCCTGCGTGATGAAATCCGCGCTGCCGGCGGACAGGCCGAAGTCTTCCAGGCCGACCTCACCGACGCGGAGGCGGCACTCGGGCTCGGACCGGCCGCGGCGGCCTCGCTGGGTGGGCTCGACGTGCTGGTGAATTCGGCCGCCGTCATGTATCACATTGCCTTCGAGGACACGTCGGTTGCGCAGTACGACGAAATCCTCGACCTCAATCTCCGCTCGCCATTCTTCGTGGCACAGGGCGCCGCGCCAGCGTTGCGGCAGGCACGCGGTCGCATTGTCAACATCGCCGACCTCGGTGGGCTGGAACCGTGGCCCGGTTATGCCGCGCATTCCGTGGCCAAGGCGGGCGTCGTCATGCTCACCAGGGTGCTGGCGCGGGCGCTGGCGCCCGAAGTCAACGTGAATGCGATCGCGCCTGGCACCGTGCTGGTGCCGGACTCCTATTCCGAGGCGGAGCGCTCACGTCTCGCCGACAATACGCCCCTCAAGCGGCTGGGCACGCCGGCGGACGCCGTGCATGCACTCCTCTATCTCCTCGAGGGCGGCGACTTCGTGACTGGCGAAATCCTCGTGGTGGACGGTGGCCGACTGCTCCGCTGAACCCGAATTTCGCGACATCGTGGTGGTCGGCGGCGGCTGTTATGGCTCATTTTACGCCGGCCAGCTCACGGCAGGTCGTGACCGTGGTGCCATCCGCTACCGCCGCGTGATCGTGGTGGACCGCAATCCGCACTGCGCGGTCGCGGCCATGGTGCCGGACGACATGCGCGAGCTTCGGCTGGCCGAGTGGAATGCCTTCTTCGATGATTGGCTTGGTGGAGCAGCGGGCGCAGGCGATGCGATCGTGCCATCGCCGCTCATGCCGCACCTCATGTTCGAGTGGCTCGAGCGACGGGCCCGCGCGCGCTGGCCTCGCCGCGCCGTGGAGCGCATTCCGCTCGATACTCCAGGCGAGACACCCTACGATGTGCTCCACGCCGACGGTACGCGGTACCTCTCCTACGCCGACTGGATCTGTCCAGTGCACTGCATCGAGCCCGCCACCTGTCCCATGATCCGCGCACCCCGTTCCTGGGAGATGCGCGAGGCGGTCACCGAGATCGTGCAGCGCCGAGGGGCCAGCCGCCGGGTCGAAGGCCCGATGATCTTTCACTGTCGTCACCGCGCCTTCGGCGTGGGAATGTTCGACGTCGACGAGGTGCTCGCCGCGGATCGCGCGCTCGAGCGGGCAGGCACATCGCCGGGGCCTTTCGAGGCGGTGATCGGCACCATTTCCTCCTGTCACGGCGCGGTGAGTGCGCTCCACGTCAGTGCCTGACGGCCGGAACCGCCGGGCGTTCTATATTGTGGCATTGTCAAGACAACCGGCGCTGGATGCGCCCAGACCAGGGTGGGAGTGAGCGTGGCCGCCATTACGGATTTTGATGTCGTCATCATCGGGGGCGGGCCCGCGGGTCTCTGCGCGGCGATGTATGCCGGGCGGGGCATGCTCAAGGCGGTGCTGCTCGAGCGCGGCGTACCCGGCGGCGAACTGCTGAACACCGAGCTGATCGAGGACTACCCTGGCTTCGAGAGCATCAAGGGGCGTGAACTCGCCCGGCTCATGACGGAGCACGCGGTCAAGTTCGGCGCCGACATTCGCCAGGAAGAGGTGGAATCCGTTCGTCGTCGGGACGATGGCCTGTTCGACGTGGCCTGCGCGTCCGGCGACACCTACGTGGCGCCGGCCGTGATTCTCACCGCCGGGGGCACACCCACGAAGCTTGGCGTGCCGGGCGAGGCCGAGTTCGCCGGGCGCGGCACGTCGTACTGCGCCGTCTGCGATGGCGCGTTCTTCAAGGGTGAGACCATCGCCGTCGTGGGTGGGGGCGATGCCGCCGTGGAGGAGGCCGACTACCTCACCCGTTACGCCAGCAAGGTGTACGTCATCCACCGGCGCGACGAGTTCCGTGCCTCGAAGCTGCTGCAGGAGCGGCTGTTCGCCAATCCGAAAATCGAGGTGATGTGGAACAAGGTGGTCACGGAGATGACGGGCGAACCAAGCGGCCTGCGCCAGGTGCACCTCGAGGATACCGTGACCGGAGCGCGATCCGCGCTCGATGTCACCGGTTGCTTCATCTTTATCGGCTTCCGGCCCAACAGCTGGCTGGTCAAGGAGCACTTGGCGCATGACGCCGCCGGTTACCTGATTACCGATGACCGGATGATGACGTCTGTTCCGGGGCTCTTTGCCGCCGGCGACCTCCGGGTGCAGCTGACTCGCCAGGTCACGACGGCGGTTGGCGACGCCACCACGGCGGCCATTGCGGTGGAGAAATTCCTCGCCGAGCGCCGGGTCAAGGGGACTGCGGATGGTGCCTGAACTTGAAGTCGTCGCCATGCCCAACGGGCAATTCGCGGAGAATTGCTATCTCGTGGCGGATACGGCGCGGCGCGAAGCGGTCCTGATCGATCCGGGCGAGGAGCCGCACACCTTTCTGGCTGAGCTCAACACCCGCGCGTGGACGCTCACCGGCATCTGGCTCACCCATGCGCACGTGGACCACGTCCTCGGGGTCGGGGCCGTCAAGGCGCGGATGAACGTGCCCGTCTGGTTGCATCCGGATGATCGCGCGCTCTATGACGCCGCCGTCACGCAGGCAAGCTGGTTTGGACTCCAACTCGACAGCCTGCCAGCGCCTGAGCGCACCCTCGCGCACGGCGATACCGTGAGCGTGGGCCGGTTCTCATTTGATGTGCGCCACACGCCGGGTCATTCGCCCGGCAGCGTGAGCTTTGTGGGACACGGCATGGTATTCTGCGGCGATGTCCTTTTCGCCGGCAGCATTGGCCGCACCGATCTCCCGGGCGGCGACATGCCTGCGCTGCTGCAGAGCATTCACCGCCACCTCCTGACCTTGCCTGACTCGACCGTGGTGCGAAGCGGACACGGGCCGGAAACGACGATCGGGGTCGAGCGGCTCACCAATCCGTTCCTGACAGCGGATATTGAAGTTGACTGATCAGCGCGGGCAGGGCGGGGGAGACGGGCAGGACTGGCAGGAGCGCCCGCCCGTCTCGTCCGCTTGGTCCGTCCCGTCCGCCCTGTGCCAGCGCTGCGGCTTTCCCGTCGAGCCCGCGCCGTCCGGCTGCAAGAACCCCTGTCCCAACTGCGGTACCGTCTATCCCCTCGGAGATTGCTCCGACTGATGCCGATGGCCGGCACAGCGCCAGACGTCTTCGCGGACAGCAATGCGCGTGAATGCGACCTGCAGCGCCTGCCTCCAGTGGAGCGGGCAGCGGCAGGATTCGCCGCGTTGGATGTCAGCGAGTACTACGGGCCGGATAGCGGGGGTGTGCGCACCTATCTTCACGAGAAGGCACGCTATGTCGCGCGGCGTGATGACCTGCGGCAGGTGTTTGTCCTGCCCGGCCCCGGGAACACGGTGCGGTCTGGCGCCGGTGCGCGGGTCTACCGCGTGCGTGCACCGCGCATCCCGTTTCAGGACACCTATCGCATCCTGCTCGAGCGCGAGGCCATCCGCGCGATCATGACGCATGAGCGCCCCGATGTCGTTGAGGTGGGTAGCGCCTACGGTGCGCCATGGGTGGCGGCCGGCGCTGCCCGCTCGCTCGGGATCCCGCTTGTGTGGTACTTCCACGCGCACCTGCCGAACATCATCGCGCCGGAGCGGCACGGTGCCTCGACGCTCCGGCGTGGCGCTGCGAGCATCGCCATCCGCTATGTGCGCGCCGTGGCGCGACGGATGACTCTCGTGCTGGCGGGTAGTGAATCGGTTCGCCGCGACCTGCACGGTTATGGCATTGCCCACGTCGAAGTCGTACCGCTCGGCGTCGACACGGAGACGTTCCATCCGTCGCGCCGCGCCGGACGCGCCGCTACGCTGGCGCGTCTCGGCTTGCCGGACGCGCCGCTCGTGCTGTACACCGGCCGGTTTACCGCCGAGAAGCAACTCGAGGCGGCCGTCGCTGCGTGGGGCCAGGTGCGTGCTTCTGATGCGGTGCTCGTGCTCGCCGGCGCGGGTCCGCGCGCCGATGCTTTGCGCGCTGCCGCCGGGCCGCGCGTTCGGATCATGCCGTTTGAGCCCGATCGCGAGAAACTTGCGGACCTTTATGCGGCGGCCGATCTCTACCTTGCGCCGGGGCCGGCCGAAACATTCGGGCTCTCCGCGCACGAGGCGATGGCGGCGGGGACGCCGGTGCTCAGCGTGGACGCTGGCGCGGTGGCTGACGCGGTGCGGGCCGCCCGATGCGGTGGCACGTGGCCCCTCGGCGATAAGGCGGCGATGGCCGCGCTGGTGGATCAGCAACTGGACGTCGCTGCCGAGATGCGAGAGGTCGCACGCGCCCACGTGACGCAGTATCACCAGTGGGCCACTGTCTTTGATCGCCTCTTTGCACTTTATGGGCGGCTCAAGGCCGGATCGTACCGATGATCAGCACCCTCGATGCCCACCTGCTGTGCGTGCTGTTCGTGCTGATGGACATGGCCGCGCGGGCGTGGCGGATCGAATGGTTGCTGCGCGGAACCGGGACGTGTGTCAATTTTTCCCAGGCAGTCGCCATCAACGCGGTGGGTGATGCCGCCTGCGCGGTAACCCCCATGCGTATCGGCGGTGAACCGGTCCGGCTCTGGGGCATGCTCCGGGCGGGCGTGCCCGCGTCGGCCGCGTTTGTCGCCATCAGCACCGAGATCCTTGCCGCGTGGCCCGTCATCCTGCTCGCGGCCGGTTTGCTCGGCTGGCTGTTCGCCCCGGACTGGATCGCCGCGGCATTGCCACGCCTCCGGGCGGCAGCGATGGATGCGTGGGTGTGGATCGCGCTCGTGGTTGCGCTGAGCGTACTGGCCTGGATCGTTGCCCGGCGCGCGTCCCGCCATGTCGCCGTGGCACGTGCAGCTCGCTCGATTCGCCGGGTTCGTGTCTACTGGCGCCGAATGCCCGCCGGGCCCGTGGCGGCGAGCGTCCCCATGACGGTCCTCAATCTCCTGTCCCGTACCGGCATGCTGGTGGCACTGGCGCTCGCCGAGCCATCCGGCATGACCGTGGGGCCGCTGTTCTTCGCCTCCTTCGTGCTGCTGTATGCCCAGCTGATCCTCCCGACGCCGTCCGGTGCCGGCGTCGTGGACCTGGGCCTGCTGGGTGGCGCGGCGGGCGACCTGGGCGGAGCAACTCTCCTCTGGTGGCGGTTCTATTCAAGCGGGATCGGCGTGCTGGTTGGTGCGGTGGTCCTGGTGAGAGCCCGGCTGCGTGATCGCCCCGTCCGTGGTGTTAGATTCCCGTGGCCAAATCGCAAGGAAACGATCGTCCCATGAGCGAAGCTACCCGCACCGAACGTGATCCTCTCGGCGAGCTGCCGGTTCCTGCCGATGCCCTCTACGGCATCCAGACCCTGCGCGCCCATGAGAACTTTCCCATCTCCGGGCTGAAGCCGCTGCCGGCCTTCGTGGATGCGGTCATCTGGATCAAGCGCGCGGCGGCGGAGACGCACAAGAAGACGGGACGACTCGAGGCTCGGCTGGCCGATGCCATCATCCAGGCCGCTGACGAAGTGCTTGCCGGCCAGCATCGTGAGCAGTTCATCGTCGATGTCTACCAGGCGGGGGCCGGCACCTCGCACAACATGAACTGCAACGAGGTGCTGGCCAATCGGGCCAATCAGCTGCTGGGCGGGAAGCTGGGCACATACAAGCCGGTCCATCCCAACGATCACGTCAACATGGCGCAGAGCACCAATGACGTGATTCCGACCGCCATGCGCCTCGCCACGCTGGCCACGCTGCCGGCCCTCATTGACGCGCTGGATCAGCTCGCGGCCGCGTTTGCCCGGAAGGGTGACGCGTTCGATGATGTCATCAAGAGCGGCCGGACCCACTTGCAGGACGCCACGCCCATCCGGCTCGGCCAGGAATTCCGGGCGTACGGCCGGACGGTGGCCCGCCATCGCGAGAAGCTGGGCGACGCCGCGGAATGGTTGCGCGAGATGAACATCGGCGGATCGGCCGTGGGCACCGGCCTCAATGTGGAGCCCGAATATCCGGCGCTCATGGTCGAGTTCCTGTCGCAAATCACCGGCATGGAGCTCCGGGAGGCCGACGACCGGATCCAGCTCATGCAGTCCATGGGCGACATCGCCACGTTCAGCGGCGCGATGCGCGCCTGGGTCATCGACCTCGCCAAGATCGCCAATGACATCCGCCTGCTGGCCTCCGGGCCGCGCACCGGCCTCGCGGAAATCATCCTGCCTGCCGTGCAGCCGGGGTCGAGCATCATGCCGGGCAAGGTCAACCCGTCCATCGCGGAAATGGTGAACCAGGTCTGTTACCAGGCACTGGGCCTCGACACCACCGTGGCGATGGCCGCCGAGGCAGGCCAGCTGGAGTTGAACGTGATGATGCCGGTCATCACGCATAACATCGTGTTCATGCTCATCATCGTGGCGAATGCGACGCGAGTGCTTACCGAACGGTGCATCGAGGGCGTCGAAGCGGATGCCGAGCAGTGCGCCCACTGGCTGGAGCGCTCGCCGGCCCTGGTGACGGCGCTCGCCCCCAGGATCGGCTACGCCGAAGCGGCCAAGCTTGCCAAGGAAGCGGTGGCTTCCGGGCTCACCGTTCGGGAGCTTGTCACCAGGAAGGGTGTGCTGGACCCGAAGGAGATGGATGCGGTGCTGGACCTTCGCGCCATGACCGAGCTGGGCGTCCCGGGCGCCGGCGCGCCGCTGGGCGGCTGACCTCAATGCGGTGCCGGCCTGGCCGGCGCCGAGGATGGAATCCGTGCGCGTAACGACATGGACGGAATACAGCCTGATCATTGTCCTGCATCTCGCCCGTCGCACCAGCGACGGCGCCGAGCCGGTGGCGGCCCGCGAGTTGTCGGAGGCCGAGCGCCTGCCGGGCGACTATGTGGAGCAGATCCTGCTCCGGTTGCGCCGCGCTGGAATCGTCGAGAGCATGCGTGGCGCCCGCGGCGGCTATCGCCTGGCCCGGCCCGCCAGCCTGATCTCCGTGCGCGACATCATGACCGCCTCCGAGCACCAGACGTTCGAGCTCAACTGCGAGAGCCACCCGGTCAACGCCGACCGTTGCGGCACCGGCACCTCCTGCAGCATCCGCCCGGTCTGGCAAGCCCTGCAGCAGCGCATCGATGCATTGCTCGACAGTATCTCGGTGGAGGACCTGCTCAAGCAGGAACCCCAGGTGCAGGAACTGGTGACGCTGCAGTCGGCGCTGTGAGAGGGGTCGCTGGCTTCCGGCGGCTGGCTGCTGGCCAGCGGCCAGCGGCCAGCGACCAGCGACCAGCGGCCAGGAGCTATAGCATGTCCATTCCCGATACCCCCTTCTCCCAACGCGAGACCGTCCGCTACGCCCGGCAGCTTACGCTGCCCGAGCTCGGCGCCGAGGGCCAGGCCCGCCTCAAGCAGGGACGCGTGCTGGTAATTGGTGCCGGCGGTCTCGGCTCACCGGCACTGCTCTACCTCGCGTCGGCCGGGATCGGGACAATCGGGATCGTGGACTTTGACAACGTGGAGCGGTCCAATCTCCATCGTCAGGTCATCCATGGAGAGAGCAATCTCGGCCAGCCCAAGATCGCCTCGGCGGCGGAGCGACTCGGTGATCTCAACCCCGATATTGTCATCACGACCCATGACACAAGGCTCACGTCCGGCAACGCCCTCGGCATGATTGCCGACTATGATGTCGTCGTCGACGGATCGGACAACTTCCCGACGCGATACCTGGTCAACGATGCCTGTGTGCTGACCGGCAAGCCGCTGGTGTATGCCGCGATCTTCCGGTTCGAGGGTCAGGCCACGCTGTTCGCCGAGCCGGATGGACCGTGCTATCGGTGCCTCTATCCTGAGCCGCCACCGCCCGGCCTGGTGCCGACCTGCGCGGAGGCGGGTGTCCTCGGCGTGCTGCCCGGTGTCCTCGGGAGTATCCAGGCGCTCGAGGCCATCAAGCGCGTGGCCGGCATCGGGGAGTCCCTCAAGGGCAGGTTGCTGGTGTTCGATGCACTCCGGCTACGCTTCCGGGAGCTCCTGATCGAGAAAGATCCTGGTTGTCCAGTGTGCGGCGTGAACCCGTCCGTGCGCGAGCTGGTCGATTACGAGGCATTCTGTGGGCTGGGTGGAGCGACGGAACGGGACGCCGAAATCTCGGTGCAGGAGCTGGCCCGGTCACTGGCTGGCGGCGCTCCGCCGCTGGTGCTCGATGTCCGTGAGCCGCATGAATGGGAGATCGCGGCGCTCGAGGGGGCGACCCTGATTCCCCTTGCAACACTGCCCGCGCGGCTCGCCGAGCTCGATCCGGGCCGGCCGATCGTGACGGTCTGCCACAAGGGCACGCGATCCATGCGCGCGCTGGAGCTGCTGCGCGCCGCTGGCTATTCGGATGTGCGGAGTCTGAAGGGCGGGGTGGATGCCTGGGCCCGCGAGATGGCCCCCGACATGCAGCGCTACTAGCCGGGGGGATGCCGAAGGGGGGACTCGAACCCCCACGGGCTTGCGCCCACTGCGCCCTGAACGCAGCGCGTCTACCAATTCCACCACTTCGGCGAGCCGCGTAAAGTACGGTCGCGCTGGTGGATAATCAAGCGGGAATCGTTGACCTGACCGATGCCGCTTTCTATTCTTGGCAAAGGAACTCCAGCGTGTCCCGACCGACGTCTCCCGAGGCCGATCAGAGGCAGTCCGTCGCCCGGAATCCCAAGGCGACCCACGACTACCACGTGCTGGACACGTGGGAGGCGGGCCTGGTGCTGACCGGGACCGAGGTCAAGTCGCTGCGCGCCAAGAAGGCGTCGATCAAGGAGGCGTGGGCGCGCGTCCGGAACGGCGAGGTGTTTTTGGAAGGCATGAACATCACGCCATACGAGCAGGGCAATCGCTGGAACCACGCGCCGGTGCGCTCACGCAAGCTCCTCCTGCACCGGCGGGAGATCGAGCGGCTGATCGGCGCGGTGGAGCAGCAGGGGCTGGCGCTGATCCCGCTCGAGGTCTACTTCGCGCGCGGCAAGGCCAAGGTCCGTCTCGCACTGGGTCGGGGCAAGAAGCAGCACGACAAGCGTGAAGATCTGAAGCGGCGCGAAGCCGAGCGGGAAGCGGCGCGCGCCATGTCGGGGAGGTTGCGATGATCGCAGGATGCCTGCTGGCCCTGGCGGCCATGGGCACGTCGCCGTCGAGTATTACGCTGGCGACCGTCAAGGGTGAGCTGGTCCTGCCGGTGCGCAGTGATGACCGGGGGGCACCGGTGCTGTACGCCTCGCCGGTCGTGCTGGCGCTGGGTGGCACCATCAAGGTGTCCGGCGCCTGGGCCGATGTCACCATCTCCGGTCAGCCGCTGCGGCTGCTCATCGGCGCACCATTCTACGTGCGGAACAGCCACGTGCGTCCCATGGCGGGCCGTGTCATGCTGCTGCGCGATACGCTCTTCGTGCCGCTGTCGTTCGTCGCCGAAGAATTGCCCCGGCTCTACGCGGAACGCTTCCGGTGGGACGCAGCCAATGCCCGCCTCGTCGAGACCGGGTGGAAGCCCGGGCCTGGTGTGGCGGAAAACGGTTCCGTCGTCATGACAGCAGTGCCGAACGGCCCCTATACCGGCGCTCGGCTTCCCAATGGACTGCGTCCCGGCCATCTGATCACGGTGGATGCGGGGCACGGCGGCAACGACCCCGGCAACCCGGGCATGTTCTTTCCCCGGGGACTCAAGGAAAAGGATGTCACCCTGCAGATGGCGCTGCTGTTGCGGGACGAGCTCGAGGAGCAGGGCATCAAGGTTCGGATGACGCGCACCACCGACGTCCGGCCCAACCTGTTCAAGCGCGCCCCGATGTGCGGGGCCGACTGCGACATCTTCGTGAGTCTGCATGTCGATGCGCTGGACCCCAGGCGCGCGCCAAACTATCGCTCGGTGTCAGGGTTCTCCACGCTCATCATCGGTGAGGAGAACACCGAAGACGCCGACCGCGTGGCGCGGATGGAAAATGAGGCGGTCCGCTACGAATCGGCGGCGGACCAGGCGCAGGCCAATGACCTTGCCTTCCTGCTGCGGGATCTCCAGATGAACGAGTATCTCCGCGAGTCGGCCCGTGCGGGCGCGCTGATCCAGGAAGACCTCGACCAGGTGCACAGCGGTGTCAACCGCGGCGTGATCCAGTACAACAACCTCGCGGTCCTCAACACCGCCCGGCGGCCGGCAGTGCTGGTCGAGATGGGCTACAGCACCAACAAGTCCGATGCCGCGCTGATGACGACGCCTTCCTCGCAGCGGCGCCTCGCGCACGCCATCGCTGAGGCGCTGGTCCAGTATCTCCGGGAATACGAGCGTCGCACCGGTGTCGCCCCGGCGTCGGGAGCCACGCAGTGAAACGCCTTGGCCCGCTCGCCCTGTTCGCCCTGCTCGCCCTGCCGGTGAGCGGCTGCGCCTACTACAACGGGATGTACAACACCCGGAAGTTCACGAATCAGGCCGAGAAAGCGGAACGCGAAGGCCGCACCATCGACGCGAGCACCGCGTGGGGTCAGGTCACCGTCAAGGCCGAGACGCTGCTGGTCCGGCATCCCGACAGCAAGTACGCTCCCGAGGCACGTGTGCTCATGGGCCGCGCCTATGCCAAACTGGGCGACTGCACGTCGGCGCGGGCGTCACTCGAGCCCGGCCTCGGCATGATCCAGGATTCGGTGCTTCAACGTGAAGGCCAGCTGGCCCTGGCGCGCTGCCTGATCAAGCTCAACGAACCCCAGCGGGCCGTCGCGGCGTACCAGCGGCTGTATGCGTCGGCCCCCGACAGCCAGCGGGTGGTGCTGCGACCGGAGTTGGTAACGGCCCTCCAGCGCGCTGGCGCGTGGGACGATGCACTCGGCCTCGCATCTGACTCGACCACAGCCACGCGTCGCATGCGGCTGCTGCTGCTGGCCGGCGCGGGCGAGCTCGATCCAATGGTCAGCCTCGCTGACACCCTCGCCAGCCAGGGCGACACGCTGGCGCCGTGGGATTCCGCCACGGCACTGGCCGGCCGCACCGATCCCGCGGCGGCGTCGCGTGTAGTGGATGCCATGCTGCGCCTGCCGTCAGTCAATCCGGACCGGCGTGCGCGCGTGCTGCTGGCCGATGCGACGCGGCTTGCCCCACTGGACAGTGGCCGTGCGCTGGCTCGCTTCCGCCAGGTCCTTGACACTACCGCGCCCGGCGACGTGGCTGCGCGTGCCAGGCTGGGCATGATCCAGGTTCGGCTTCGCTACGCCAGCAGCCTCGCCGATCTCGACGGCATCGCCGAGGATCTCCGGCGGGAAACAGAAGACTCACCGTTGGCGGGAGAGGCCCAGACCCTGGCCGCCTCACTCGATCAACTCATCGGCCTGCGCGACTCAGTCAACGCAGCCACGCCCGCCGGCGACATGCAGACTTTCCTGGCCGCCGAACTCGCTCGCGACCAGCTCCGGGCGCCGTCGCTCGCTGGCCAGCTGTTCGTGCGGGTGGCCGACGTCTGGCCTGCGTCGCCCTACGCCGCCAAGGCGCTGCTCGCGGCACGGGTGATCGCTCCCGAGGATTCAGTCTTGCGCGTCCGCATCGAGACGGAGTACACGGCCGACCCCTACGTCATGGCCGTGCGCGGGGAAGAAGCGCCGGTGCTGCGCGCGCTGGAAGATTCACTGGGAAATTTTGCCTCGGCAGAGATGTCACGTCGCGTCGGCGCCCCCCAGCGGCGAGGGCGCGCGCCAGCCGCGCGGCCGGGCCAGCGTCCAGCTCCCGGGCAGCGCGTGCCGGAGATCCGCTGAGCGTGGTCCTGGCACGCGAGCTTTTCGGTGTCACCTTCCAGAATCCCATCGTGCTGGCAGCCGGCACCGCCGGTTACGGGTGTGAGCTTGCCGGCGTCATGGACCTCGAGCGGCTCGGCGGCATCATCTGCAAGTCCGTCTCCGTCGAACCCCGGGCAGGCAACCGACCGCCGCGCGTCGCCGAGATGCCCGGCGGCATGCTCAATTCGGTGGGCCTCGCCAATCCGGGACTCGCCTCGGCTGCCAGCCGGGAACTGCCGGCGATCTGCGACGCGCTCACGCGTTGCCGGGTCTTGGTGAACGTGGTGGGGTTCACGGTCGCGGAGTATGCCGCCGTCGTGCGGGGGTTGGAAGCGGTTGAGGGAATCGTGGGCTACGAGCTCAACCTCTCCTGTCCCAATACCACCGCCGGTGGCATGGAGTTCGGCCTGGATCCGGATGCCGTGAGCAAGGTGGTGGTGCGAGCACGGATGGAGACCAGGCGAGGCATCTCGGTCAAGCTCTCGCCCGCGTTGAGCGACATCGCAGCCATGGCTGATGTCGCGAAGGCGGCTGGTGCCGATGCCATCTCCGTCGTCAACACCTTGCCAGCCCCGCTCTTCCGAGGCGACCTCGGAACCGCCCGGCTGGGGCAGGGGCCGGGCGGTGTTTCCGGGCCGCCACTTCGCGAGGCGTCACTCGACGCGGTGCGCCAGGTCAGCGAGCGAACCGGGCTGCCGGTCATCGCCACCGGGGGCGTACGCACCGCAACCGACGTCCATGCGTTCCTCGACGCCGGGGCCACCCTGGTTGGGATCGGCACCGCCGCCATGGCGGACCCTCGGCTCCCCGAGCGACTGGTGCGCCAGCTGGAGGCGGCATGAGCGAAGTGATCCTCGCCCTCGATGTGACGACGGCAGAGGAAGCCGAACGCCTGCTGGACGCGGTCCCTCGCGCCGGTTGGGTCAAGGTGGGTTCGGTATTGCTGACGCGTGAGGGCGGTGCACTCACTCGCCGGCTCGTGGCGCGCGGGCTCAATGTGTTTCTCGACCTCAAGTGGCATGACATCCCGAACACCGTGGCTGGCGCCGTGGCCCAGGCGCGTGACATGGGTGTCGCCATGGCCACCGTGCACACTCTGGGCGGCCGGCAGATGATGGAAGCCGCGGCGGCGGCCGCCGGCGACCGTCTGGCATTGGTTGGCGTCACGGTACTCACCTCGCACGACCGGGCCAGCTACGGCAAGTCCGTCGGCCGAGGTGATGTAGTTATCGAGGCTGAAGTCGAACGACTCGGCCGGGAAGCGCGTGACAGCGGCCTGGCGGGAATTGTCTGCTCGCCGGCGGAAGTCGGACGGATGCGAGACATGCTTGGTGAAGGGGCGCTGCTCGTCGTGCCCGGGATCAGGCGGAGCGGCGACCGGGTCGGGGACCAGCAGCGGGTCGCCACACCGGCGGCGGCCTCGGCAGCGGGGGCCACCCATCTTGTTGTTGGGCGGCCGGTGCTGGAGGCCGCCGATCCGGCGTCGGCGTTCGCGGCATTCGTCGAGGAGGCCGGATGCACCCGGTTATGACGGTGGCCGCGATGGGGTTTCTGCTGGCCTCCGGACGGCTCCAGACCCAGGAGCCGCTGAGGGAGAAAGCGCAGGTGGTGCTCACGGCCTGGACTGCCCACGACGCGGCGGGAGTCCTGGCCGGGGCCGATTCGATCCTGCTGAACCTGCCTGGTGCGCACCCCGCCGCCCCGATCGGGCGGAAGCAGGCCACGGCCCTCGTTCAGGACTACCTGGATGGGACGAGCGAGGAGACCCTCGCGCTGCAGGCGGTCAGCTCCACCGGCAGCGATCGCGGTTTCGCGGAACTGGCCCGCCGCTTTCGGCCTGCCGAGGGCTCGGCCAGCCGCACGGAGACGATCCTGCTGGGGTTCCGCCGGGAGGCGGACCGGTGGCGGCTGGATGAGTTGCGGGTGGTTCGATAGACGGTCAGACGGTGAGTTCTTGCGTTCGGGCGTCCAACCGTCCAGCCAACCCCCGTCCCTTGCACGACTTCCGTCCGGCGGCTATAATCCAAAGCTAGTCTTTAAACGGCCTCCGGTCCGGGGAGATGGTGTGAAGGTTCGTTCGAGCGTCAAGCCGATCTGTGAGCACTGCCGCGTCATCAAGCGCGCCGGCGTCGTGCGCATTATCTGCAAGCGCAATCCCAAGCACAAGCAGCGTCAGGGCTGATCAATGGCACGCATCGCAGGCGTGGATCTTCCGCGCGAAAAGCGGGTCGAAGTCGCCCTCACCTACATCTTCGGCATTGGCCGGCCCACCAGCACGCGCATCCTGACCGAGACCGGCGTGAGCGCGGATACGCGCGTCCGCGATCTTTCGGATGCCGAGGTGGCCCGGCTGCGCCAGTACATCGAGCGCACAGTCAAGGTCGAAGGCGCGCTCCGCACTGAAGTCGCCATGAACGTGAAGCGGCTCATGGATATCGGCAGCTATCGTGGCATCCGGCACCGCCGGGGCCTGCCGGTCCGTGGACAGCGCACCCATACCAACGCCCGGACCAAGAAGGGTCCGCGCCGTGCCATCGCCGGCAAGAAAAAGGTGACGAAGAAGTAATGACAGCTCCAGCCAAGCCGACTACGGGCGGCAAGCGTGCCAAGCGGGTGGTCGAGAGTGAGGGCGTGGCCCACGTCTCGGCCACCTTCAACAACGTGCTGATCACCATCACCGACATGCGTGGCAACACGCTCTCGTGGGGCACTGCCGGCAAGGCCGGCTTCAAGGGCTCCAAGAAGAGCACGCCGTTCGCTGCCACGGTGGCGGCGGAGAACTGCGCGCGTGAGGCGGTCAACATGGGCCTCCGTCGCGTGCACGTGCGTGTTCAGGGTCCCGGCAGCGGGCGCGAGTCCGCCATCCAGGCGCTGGCGTCGGCGGGTCTCAAGGTCATTTCCATTCGCGACGTCACGCCCATTCCGCACAATGGCTGCCGTCCTCCCAAGAAGCGCCGGGTCTGATTCATGTCGCGTTATACCGATGCCAGCTGCAAGTTGTGCCGCCGGGAGGGCGTGAAGCTCTTCCTCAAGGGCGCCAAGTGCCTCACCGAGAAGTGCCCGGTCGAGCGGCGCCCCTATGCCCCGGGCCAGCATGGCCAGTCCGGCGGTGGTCGCGGCCGCAAGACGTCCGAATACGCCAAGCAGCTGCGTGAGAAGCAGAAGGTCAAGCGGATTTACGGCCTCACCGAGCGCCAGTTCCGCAACACCTTCGAGCGCGCCACGCTGCAGCCGGGCGTGAAGGGCACCAACCTGCTGCTCGCGCTCGAGACCCGGCTCGACAACATCACCTACCGGCTCGGCTTCGCGCCCAGCCGCAAGGCGGCCCGCCAGCTGATCCGGCACGGCCATGTGGAAGTCAACGGCAGCCGGGTGAACATCCCGTCGTATCGTGTCGCCGTGGGCCAGGAAGTCCGTGTGGCGCCGGCCAGCCGCGAGCTGGTCAGCGTCAAGATGGCGCAGGAGCTGGCCAGCCGCGGCCAGCCGGTGCGCTGGCTCAGCGTCGACGCCGAGAAGGCCGCCGGCCGCCTGGCCGAGCTGCCGACCCGCGAGTCCATTCCCGTCAACGCCCAGGAACAGCTCATTGTCGAGCTGTACTCGAAGTGACCATGAATATTGACCTGACCGGACTGGTCCTGCCCCAGCTTGTTGAAGTGGCCAAGCGGGACGACAATCCCAATGTGGCGGAGTTTCGGCTCCAGCCGCTCGAACGCGGCTTCGGCCACACCCTCGGCAACGCGCTGCGCCGCATGCTGCTCTCCTCGCTCCGCGGCAGCGCGGTGTGGGGCTTCCGCATGGACGGCGTCCAGCATGAGCACTCCACCGTGGACGGCGTGCTCGAGGACATTCACCAGATCGTCCAGCGCCTCAAGGCGCTGACGCTGGTGCTGGCCGAGGACGTCGACGATGCGGTGCTGCACATCAAGCGCACCAGCGCCGGCCCGGTCCATGCCCGCGACATCCAGCCGCATGGCGCCGTGACCGTCGTGAACCCCGATCAGCTGCTGTTCGAGCTGCAGGAAGATCGCGACATCAACGTCGAGCTCTACGTCAACAAGGGACGGGGCTACGTCGAGTCCGAGCTGCACCCGGCCGACCGTTCGCTTCCGGTGGACCTGATCCGCATCGACGCCATCTACAATCCGGTGCGGCGTGCCAACTTCGTGGTCACCGAGACCCGTGTTGGCCAGCGCACCGACTACGATCGGCTCACCGTGTCGGTCGAGACCAACGGGACCATCTCGCCAGAGGATGCCATCGCCTATGCGGCGGCGCTGGCGCAGGAGCACTTCCGGCACTTCGTCGAGTTCGGCCACGTGCCCGAGGCGCGGCAGCCCGCGGCCGCAGCGTCGGAGCCCAGCTCGCTGGCCACCCGCCTGGCCCAGCCCATTGACGATCTCGGCCTGACGGTGCGCTCGCTCAATTCGCTCAAGAATTCCGGCATGCGCACGCTGCGAGACCTGGTCACCTACTCGCCGGCCCAGCTCAATGACGTCAAGAACGTCGGCGACAAGGCCATCGAGGAGATTGCGTCGGTACTCAAGCGCGAGCGACTCAACTTCGGGATGACCTTCGAGGATCTGGACGGCGACGTCCGGGTCGTCAACGAGGGCCAGTCGCCGGACAGCGTCGCCGCGGCGCCGGCTGAAGGAGATGCACCGTAATGCGCCACCGTTCCAAGGGACGGCAGCTCTCGCGCACGTCCACCCATCGCCGCGCGCTGCTCAACAACATGGCCACGAGCCTGTTCGAGCACGGCCGCGTCGTCACCACCGAGGCCAAGGCCAAGGAGCTGCGTCCGTTCGCGGAGAAGCTCATCACACTGGCGCGCCGCGGTGACCTCCACGCCATGCGGCTGGTGGAGCGCAACATCAAGAGCCGGGCGGTTCGGGAGCGTCTGTTCAAGGAAATCGGCCCCCGCTTCGCCGCGCGGCCGGGCGGCTACACGCGCATCCTCAAGCTTGGGCACCGCCCGGGCGATGGCGCGGACGTGGCCCGCATTGAACTCCTGGCGGACTAGGGCGTCCGACGTGCCCCCTGCCAGCGCCCGCACCGAAACACGAAAGGGGACCCGAGGGTCCCCTTTTTTCTGCTATCCGGTGCCGTGCGGGCGCTCAGACAGCCTTGCGAATCTTGTTGCTCTTGATGCACCGGGTGCAGACGCGCACTCGCCGAGGCGCCCCGTCCACCAGGATGCGCACGGTCTGCAGATTGGGATACCAGCGCCGCTTGGTGCGGTTGTTGGCATGACTCACGTTGTTGCCGGTCGAAGGACCCTTGGCGCACACCGAGCAGACGCGTGCCATATGTACCACCCTGCTGAAATTGTTGGTGCCATTGCTGTCGAGCCCTCAAGTTTAACCAGCCATCCACGATGACGCAACTTCCACGCGGACCACGACATGCCTAAGGCGCTCGTCACCGGAGTGACCGGCCAGGACGGCTCCTATCTGGCCGAACTGCTCCTCTCCAAGGGGTACGAGGTGGCCGGAATGGTGCGCCGCACCAGCCACCACAGCTACGAGCGGATCGAACACCTGCTTGACCGGGTCCAGATCGTCGCCGCGGACCTCCTGGACCAGCACTCGCTGACCCAGGTCCTGCAGGAAACCCGGCCCGACGAGGTCTACAACCTCGCGGCGCAGAGCTACGTGCCCACGTCCTGGACCCAGCCGGTGCTCACCGGTGAGTTCACCGCGCTGGGCGTAACCCGCATCCTGGAGGCGGTACGGCTGGTGCATCCCTCCGCGCGCTTCTATCAGGCCAGCAGTTCGGAGATGTTTGGCCGGGTGGTGGAGACGCCCCAGAATGAGCGCACCCCGTTCTATCCCCGCTCGCCCTACGGCGTGGCCAAGGCCTACGGCCACTGGATCACGGTCAATTATCGTGAGAGCTACGGCATCTACGCCGTGAGCGGCATTCTCTTCAATCACGAATCGCCGCGCCGCGGGATCGAGTTCGTGACGCGCAAGGTGACGGACGGCGTGGCCCGCATCAAGCTTGGCCTCGCCAGCGAGCTTCGCCTGGGCAACCTCGATGCCCGTCGTGACTGGGGCTTTGCCGGCGACTACGTGGACGCCATGTGGCGCATGCTGCAGCAGCCAGAGGCCGAAGACTACGTCATCGGCACGGGCACGACGCACAGCGTCCGGGAACTGGTAGAGGCGGCATTCAATCATGTGGGTCTCGATTGGGAGAAGCACGTGGTGGTGGATCCGCGCTTCATCCGCCCGGCCGAGGTGGACCTCCTCCAGGCCGACCCGTCCAAGGCCCGGGCCAAACTCGGGTGGGAACCCAAGGCCAGTTTCGCGGAACTGGTCGCCATGATGGTCGACGCCGACCTCGCCCGGCTGCAAGGCGGCCGCTGAACCGATGCGCATCCTGATCACCGGCGCCGATGGCTTCGTGGGCCGATATCTCCTCAGGCACCTGCTGCGGAGCGGGCACGAACTTGCCGGTGCGGTGCGGCACGGCTCCGACGCCGCGCGCGGGTGGCTCACTGATGCCGAGTACCGGGCGGTACGTTGGGTCAGGCTGGAGCTCGAGGATCAGGCGAGCGTCGGTCAGCTGTTCGGCACACCGGTGGACGCCGTGGTGCACCTGGCGGCCGTGGCCTCTGGCAGTGAGGCGCGGCAGGATCCGGGGCACGCCTGGGTGGTCAATGCGGCGGGCACGGCCCGGCTGCTCGAGGCGGCGGCCTCGGCCCGTGAGGCTGGCACTGCGGATCCGCTCGTGCTCGTGATCTCCAGCGCCGAGGTCTATGGACCCGGCCAGGGGCGCCGCGTCGAAGACGCGCCGATGCTTCCGGTCTCGCCCTACGCGGCGAGCAAGGCCGGCGCCGAGCTCTCGGCTGCCGAAGTTGGGCGTCGGACCGGACTGCGCATCATGGTCGCGCGCCCGTTCCAGCACACCGGACCTGGGCAGACCGACCGCTACGTGGTGCCGGTCTTTGCCCGGCGGCTGCGTGCAGCCAAGGTGGGCGGCCTGCGCCAGGTCCCGGTCGGCAACCTTGCGCCGGTGCGGGACATCTCCGATGTGCGGGATGTCGTGGCAGCATACGCGGCGCTGCTGGAGCGCGGTGCTCCGGGCGAGATTTATAATGTGTGCCGGGGCGATGGGGTATCGCTCGGGGAGCTGTTCCGCAAGCTTTCCGCGCTCGTCGGCGTGGACGCGGAGCCGGTGCCCGACCCAGCGCTCGCCCGGCCGGCTGACATTGCCCATCTCATCGGGGACAACACTCGCTTACGCGCGGCCACCGGGTGGTCGCCATCCATCAGCCTCGATCAAACGCTGAAAGACGTGGTAGATGCCCAAGCGGACTGACATCAAGAGCATCCTGCTGATCGGCTCCGGCCCCATCGTGATTGGCCAGGGCGCCGAGTTCGACTACTCCGGCACGCAGGCGGTGCGGGCGCTCCGGGAGGAGGGTTACCGGGTCATCCTGGTCAACTCCAATCCTGCCACCATCATGACCGACCCGGAGCTGGCGGACCGCACCTACATCGAGCCCGTCACTCCCGAGTGGGTGGCC
>DASTFH010000105.1:0-9847 GCA_035708725.1 Gemmatimonadales bacterium
TTCCCGCCGCATCACGGGAGATGCTGGACCGCAGGCCATAGGTCAGCGCGCCCCGGCCATCGCTGAAAACCGAGAGGTTCCAGTTGGTGTTGGATGGCTGGCGCGCGAGCGGCCCGCCCCGCGTGAACTGGTCATCCATCGAGCCGAAATAATGGAACATGTTGTAGTTCACGCTCCAGAAGTTCCGCAGCGTCACATTGATGATATTGCCCACATAGCTCGTGGTGTGATCGCCGTCATAGTTCCAGTCGTTCCCCGAGAGCACACCCACGATCCAGTAGCGGAACAGCTTGCCGGGCCTGGTCTGCTCGTAGTGGGTGTCGGTTGAAATCCCGCGTCGGCCGACAGTCTGGGTGAAGCCGAGATCATTGGTCTCGTAGCCGGGGCTCTTCTCCTGGTACGCGATATTGCCGCCCCAGTGCCCGCCGCTCACCTTGGTGACCGCGAGCTGCATGGCGTAGCCTGAGAGCGACGTGGCCGTGGTGTCGTAGTCCAGGTTCTCCGCATCGGGCCGCTGGTAGTAGCGCGCGCTCGAGCGCTGGGCCCGTGCAATGGCGCTCTCACTGCCCTGGATGTGGCTCGAGGCAAAGGAGGCATCGAGCGCCCAGCGGCGGTTATCCCAGTAATGCTTCAGGTCCACACCGCCCAGGTACGCACTGGAGCGCAGCGTGGAGGCGAGCGAGGAGTCACCGAGCGAGCGGTTGACGGCAGTGACCAGCGCACCAATGGAGGTGTTCCCTTCACGCAGCTCGCGCCGTACCCGGCCCACGAAATAGTTGGTGGCCGGCTCCACCTGCTGTTTCAGGACCGGTCCATCCTCCGCTGTCACGTATTGTCCGTTCTCTCTCGGCGTCACCGCATCCAGCAGCGCGATGGACCAGCCCGACGAGGTCTTGCCCGTGAGCTTTCCTGCCGCGGCGATGGTGGTCTGCTCCGGTACATCGCTGAAGCGCGCGCCGGGGTCGGTGATCCGCCCCTGCGGCGCCCGGCCGATGCGCCGGGAGAAGAAGGTGGTTGGAGTCCCGAATGAGTTGAAGGTGCTGAGCTGGCCAAAGTTGAAAAGATCGGACCCTTCGACGAAGAACGGCCGCTTTTCGTCGAATGAGGTCTCGAACGCGCTCAGGTTCACCACCGCCGGATCGAGCTCCACCTGCCCGAAATCGGGGTTGATGGTCGCATCGAGCGTGAGGTCACTGGTGACGCCAAGCTTGAGGTCTGCGCCGGCGGCGCCGAAGTAGTCGCTTCCGGAATGAAAGGGGTCACCCGCGCTGGTCGGCGCGTATTGCGCGCGCGCCGTCACGTAGGGCACCACTTCCATGCGGCGTGGCGCCGGCAGTCCACTCATGCCATGCAGAATGGCATACCGTGCCGGGGTATTGTTCTCCGACTTGGGGATGAGGACCAGCACATCCGATTCCTGCTTCCGCTGGATGAATCGGGTGACCTGGATGCCCCACGTATCCGACGACCGGTCATAGCGCAACTGGGAGAGGGGAATGCGGATCTCCGCCGTCCAGCCCAACGAGTCCCGGCTGGTGACCACATCCCACACCGGGTCCCACGAGTCGTCCTCGTTGCCATCGGCGCCCGCCGAGGCGTCGCCCTTGTTGCCGGCGGGATAGACATCGAAGACGAAGGCGGTCAGCTTGTCATGCCGGGAATCGAGGCGGATGGTGAGCCGGTCGCTGGCCGGCTGGTCATCCCGGCGCGCGAGCCGGCTCACGATGCGGGCGGGGTCGTCGTCGAACATGCGCGCGCCGATATAGAGCGCGCCGTCGCCCACGAGGGCGCGGATCTCGGTACGTTCGGTCGCGGGCTTCCCTTCGTCGGGGTCGCGCTGGAGATCGAGGGTCATCGGGGTGGCCGAGGCCCAGGCCGCGTCGCCCAGCGTGCCGTCGAGCTGGATGGCCTGGCTGAGCGGCGCGGCACGGAACTCGGGTGCCGATGCCGTCGAGGCTGGAGCGGCACTACGCGAGGCGATGGCGCCTTGGGCGAACATCATCGTGGGGCACGCACACAACAGCAACAGCACACGAATGCACGAAGGCACGATAGGGGGGCGACTAGACCCCCTGGTTTGCCTGCTATGGCAACTATTGGATGTAAGGCTCGCAACCCGCGACCCATGACCCGCGACCATTTCGTGATTTCGCGTTCTCGTGTGAGCCATGCGTGCCAGTCCTGAAATGGAGTCCCGTTGGAAACGTCCCGGTATGCACCCTCTGACGTCGCTCGGCCCCAAAAGGTTGCGTTGCCCGTGATCCTCCCGCTTCGGCCATCCTCACTGCCTCTCGGGTTCCGGACACGCTACGCGCCGAGCCCCACGGGTTATCTCCACGTGGGGCATGTCCGGAATGCCGTCTGGACCTGGGACGTTGCACGGGAGTGGAACGGCCGGGTCGTCCTCCGGATCGAGGACCACGACAATACGAGATGCCGTGAGGAGTACGTGGACGCCCTGCGGGAGGATCTCGATTGGCTTGGGTTCGTGCCCGACGAGGAGGCGCCGCGCCAGAGCGAACGTCAGGCGCGTTATGAGGAAGTGCTGGAGCACCTGCGCGCGCGCGAGCTAGCCTACGTGTGCGCCTGCTCCCGCAAGGACATTGCCGAGCTCGCCGGTGACGCGTTCAATGAGGAGACCAGGTATCCGGGCACCTGCCGGGAGCTTGGGCTCGAGCCGGGGCCGGGCAGGGGATGGCGGGTGATCATGGAGCCCGGCAGCGAGACCTTCACTGACCTTCTGCTCGGCGAAATGGCGCAGGACCCGTCACGGCAGTGTGGCGACATGCTGATTCGCGACCGGCTGGGGA
Organism: Gemmatimonadales bacterium; assembly: GCA_035708725.1. Taxonomy (GTDB): domain Bacteria; phylum Gemmatimonadota; class Gemmatimonadetes; order Gemmatimonadales; family GWC2-71-9; genus CAMLHP01. The sequence continues at coordinate 2,811 of DASTFH010000105.1, forward strand.
ACTGGACCTATCAGTTCGCGGTGACGGTGGACGATATGGACCAGGGAATTGATTTGGTGATACGCGGGGAGGACCTGCTCTCGAGCACCGGCCGTCAGCTCCGGCTCGCTCGGATGCTGGGACGACAGCAGATGCCGCTCTTCCTTCATCACCCGCTCATCTTCAAGCCCGGTGGCGAGAAGCTGAGCAAGGCGAGCGGGGATACGGGCGTCAGGGAGACGCGGGGGGCGGGGATGAGCCCGGATGCGGTGCTCCGCAGGGCGATGGACCCTCGAGAAGGGGACTGACCTCGCACACCTCGGGTGCACTCGGTGGTCCTCGGTGCGCATCATCACGGCTTTCCCGCAGGGACTGCTCTCGCGCTCGCCACGACAACGGGATCACTTGACGTGCCGGGGCGGACGTCCAGCGCATAGACTGCGCTGTCACCATCCAGAATCCCGTACACGAGCGAGTCGCTTCCTGCTGCCTCCCGCCATCCCGATCCGGGGATGACACCGACAGGTTGCACATACTGGCCACCGCCCCGGATAGGGCCCCAGATCTCGATCGTAGCGTCAGTGGTCAGACCAACGATGGTCCGGGTGGTGGCCCACAGCGCGGAGAGCGGATCGAACGCGGGGCAACAGTCATCATTCAGGGGATCGCCGAGGTACTTCCCCTTGGTCGGGGGGACACCGCTCGTGATGGTGGCGCCGTAGTTATTGGCGTCCACCTGCGCTACCTGTGAAACGCCCGGGACCTCGACCGGCGAGAGCGCGATATCGGGGGCGAGATTGGGGAGTGTGTAGTACGTCGCCCCCCAGCACCAAAGCGAGTGGTCCGTCTTGATGCCGCAACCTCCCCAGTCCCCGATCGCCACACTCAGCCACACCGGCCCGCCAGGCAACGCCACCGGCGTGGCACTCACGCGGACAAGTTGCCCATCGCCGAGGTAACCACGTCCCCAGCAGTACGCCTCGCCATCGGTGAGCACGCCGCAGGCTTCGTTCGACCACGCCAGGTCCACCGACGCGAAGGCGAGACCTGGAGCTGCCTCGGTCGGCTCGATCACGAACTCGGATGGTTGGTCGGGGTCGCTGAGAAGGCTCAAGCCCCAGCACCAGAGGCGGTGCGCCGTGTCCAGGCCGCACGACCTGCCACCGGCACCGACCAGCGAGGTGAACTGATGGTTGCCGTCGACCAGTACCGGCCCTTGAACCGTCTGTGCAGTGAGCGGAACCGACGCGTTGCCCAGTTCACCGAACCTGTTGGTCCCCCAGCACCAGGCGCGCTGTGACGCATCCAGCGCGCACATGTGCGTCTCCGGCTCGCCGTGCATCAGGGCCACGGCCCGCAGCGCCGGCTGCTGGGTGGCGTGGAAGGTGAGGGATTGGTGGCTGGGCGCGATGGTCGCGGTGCCAGTCTGGGTTGTGCCACCAATTCCCAGCACCCATCGGCTGCGCGCGATGCCATCCGCATCCGTCACACTCTCGGACGGCAGGAGAGCGCCGTAGAGGTTGGCCGTGCTCCAGATGACGGATACTCCCGCGTGCGGTGCGCCGGCTGCATCCGTCACCCGGACGGCGATCATTTCGGGCAGGGTGTCACCCCCCAGGCCGGACTGACCCGCGCCCGCGACGATCTCCGACTGATACACCGGCACCGGCGCCGTTGTGTCACCACACGCTGAGACAACACCGAGTCCGGTTACGACGAGCCATGGTGCGCGCATGAACCCTCCGGCTGAAAGGTCGACCAGATAGGACGCCATATCGCGTGGGGCCGACACAGCCCCAGCCCCGTATCCCTTGTCCCGCCTCGCGTCTCACGCCCGCCCTTGCTACTTTAGCTGCTTCCCTTGACCCAGACCGGGAGCCATCCGGATGCCGACCGACCCGTCCCCGCGCCGGCGCGTGCCGTTGCACACCAAGATCCTCCTCGGCCTCGTCCTCGGCGCCATTGCGGGCGTTGCGGCCAATATCTACCTGCACGACTGGCCAGGCCTGCCCTGGATCGTGGACAACATCGCGAACCCGGTGGGCCAGATCTTCCTGCGGCTCCTGTTCATGATCGTGCTGCCGCTGGTCTTCTGCTCAATTGCCCTGGGCGTCGCCTCGCTCGGTGACATCGGCCGGGTGGGCCGGGTGGGCGGCAAGACCATCCTGATCTTTCTGTTCACCACCGCATTCGCCGTGTGCATCGGGCTGACGCTGGTGAACACGGTGAAGCCCGGCAAGTCGCTCCCGGCCGAGACGCGGGAGGCGCTGCTGGAGCGTTATGCCGGTGATGCCGCCGAGAAGGCGGCGCTGGCCGAGCAGAGCAAGTTCGGCGTGAATACGTTTGTCAATATCATACCGCGCAATCCCGTGGCTGCGGCCGCCAACGGCGACTATCTCGCAATCATCTTCTTCGCGCTGGTTTTCGGCATGGCGCTGACCATGCTGCCAGCCGAGAAAAGCAAGCCGGTCATCGACGTGCTGCAAGGGGTCGGCGATGCGGTGATGCACATGATCCATTTCGCCATGAAGACGGCGCCGGTGGGTGTGTTCGGGCTCATCTTCAGCGTGACGGCGCTGTTCGGGCTCGACGTGCTCAAGGCGCTGATGCTCTTCGTGGTGATGGTGCTGGCAGGGCTGGCGCTGCACCAGTTCGTGGTGCTGCCGATGCTGGCCAAGCTCATCGTCGGCATCAATCCGATCCTCTTCATCCGCCGCGTACGCGGGCTCATGGTCACCGCGTTCTCCACGTCGAGCTCCAACGCCACGCTGCCTACCACGATCGAGACCGCCGAGCAGAATTTCGGCGTGCCGAAGGAAATCGCGGGTTTTGTCCTGCCGCTGGGCGCCACCATGAACATGAACGGCACCGCCCTCTTCGAGGGAATGACGGTACTGTTCCTGGCCCAGGTGTTCGGGCTGTCGCTCACGCTGGGGCAGCAGCTGATCGTGGTCGCGATGTCGGTGATCACGGCGATCGGCACCGCCGGCGTGCCCGGCGGCTCGATCCCGCTGATGGTGCTGGTGCTGCAGGTGGTGGGCGTGCCGCCGGAAGGGATCGCGATCATCATCGGAGTGGACCGCATTCTCGACATGAGCCGCACGGTGCCCAACGTCACGGGGGACGTGCTCACCTCACTCATCGTCACGAAGAGCGAGGGACTGCCGCTGGTGATTCCGCCGGAGGCGGCGATACAGCTGGAGGAGGTGGCGTAGGGAAAGGAGGGACGAGAGACGAGGGACGTGCGTCCCGAAGTTCGCACATTCCTCATCCTGAGCGAAGCGAAGGATCTACTGACCCTGATCGTGGGCTGGCTGGTAGATCCTTCGCTCCCGGTGTTCGCTCAGGATGAGGAGTCGGGGATTCGGATCGTGCGGGCAGAGCCATGGCCTTGCCCCGCCACGACCCTCGACCGTTGACCGTCGACCGTCGACCTCTACCCCGCCACCTTCTCCATCTTCGCCTCCAGCCCGGTCAGCAGCTTGGCATAGCTGGCGCTGAACTTCTCGACGCCTTCTTCCTCCAGCTCCTTCGTCACCTGGCCGAGGTCAATGCCCGACTCGGCCAGCGCGCCAAGAATCCCGTCTGCCTCGGCGATGCCGTCGTGGACCCGAGCCTTCGGTTCACCATGGTCCTTGTACGCCTCGAAGGTCTCGGGCGGCATGGTATTGACCGTGTACGGCGCGACGAGCGCTTCGATGTAATAGATGTCGGGAAACGCTGGGTCCTTGGTGCTGGTTGAGGCCCAGAGCGGGCGCTGCAGGTTGCCACCCTCGGAGGCCAGCAGGCGCCAGCGCTCCGAGGCCATTGTCTGCTCGAAGAGCTGGTAGGCCTTGCAGGCATTGGCGATCGCCGTCTTTCCGCGGATCTTCGTCGGATCACCCTTGGCATCGAGCAGCTTGTCCACCTTGGTGTCCACCCGGCTCACGAAAAAGCTGGCTACCGAATGGATGTGCGCGATCGGCTCGCCCTTCTTGACCCTGGTCTCGAGGCCACGGAAGTATGCTTCGATCACGTCCCTGTAGCGATCGACCGAGAAGAGCAGGGTGATGTTGACGTTGACGCCGGCGGCCGTGGCCTTCTCGATGGGGCCGAGGCCGGCTTCGGTCCCCGGAATCTTCACGAACACGTTGGGCCTGTTCACCGCATGGTGCAGCCGAAGCGTTTCCTCGAGTGTGCCGTCGGCGTCGTAGGCAAGCGAAGGCCCCACCTCGATCGAGACTGTACCGTCGCCATTGGCGAGTTCGTCGAACGTCGGGCGGAAGACATCACAGGCTTCCTGGATGTCCTCGATCGAGAGCGCGTCGAAGATACCCGCCGCGTCCCGGCCTGCTTCCGTCAGCGCGCGGATGTCTTCGTCGTAGAGCTCGCTGCCCGAGACCGCCTTCTCGAAGATGGTCGGGTTGGATGTCATGCCGCGCAAGCCATCTTCCTTGATGAGCCGGGCAAGCTCGCCCTCGGTCACGAGGTCGCGGGTGATGAAGTCATACCAGGGGCTCTGGCCCAGCTCGCCGAGCCGGATGAGTGGATTGGTCATGAAGAACTCCTTCCTGCGAGGCGGTGCACCGCATCCACCACATGCTGGGCGGTGAAGCCGAATTCTTGCATCACTTTCTCGCCCGGTGCCGAGGCGCCGAAGTGGTCGATCCCGATGGCGATCCCGTCGTCGGTGATCCAGCGCTCCCAGCCCTGCGTCGCGGCGGCCTCGATCGAGACTCGCTTCCGGACGTCGGGCGGAAGGACAGTGTCGCGATAGCCCTGCTCCTGCTGGGCAAACAGCTCCCAGGACGGCATGCTGACGACGCGCGTCCTGATGCCCTCCTTGTTGAGCGTCTCAGCCGCGGCGAGCGCCAGGTGCACCTCACTCCCGGTGCCAATCACAATGGCGTCCGGCTTCCCGTCGCTGTCCTTGAGCACGTAGGCGCCCCGACGCGCTCCCTCGGAGGGCGCGAGCGTGGTGCGATCGAGGATTGGCAGCTTCTGCCGGGTGAGCGCCATGATGGTCGGCCCGTCGGTGCGGGTGAGCGCGGAGTGCCAGGCCTCGCGCGTCTCGCTTGCGTCGGCGGGGCGAATGACGTTGAGGTTGGGAATGGCGCGGAGCATCGCGAGCTGTTCCACCGGCTGGTGGGTAGGCCCGTCCTCGCCCAGCCCGATCGAATCATGGGTGCCGATGAAGATCACGGGCACGCCCATGAGTGCCGCGAGTCGCACCGACGGCTTCATGTAGTCGGAAAAGATGAGGAACGTGCTGCCGAAGGGCCGCACCCCGCCGTGGGCCGCCATGCCGTTGAGCGAGGCGGCCATGCCGTGCTCGCGGATCCCGAAGTGAAAGAGCCGCCCGGTCTCGACCGGCCCGAAGGTGCCGAGGTTGTCCACGTTGAGCCCGGTGCTCTCGACCAGGTCGGCGGACCCGCCGGCGAGCTCGGGGATGGCATTGGCCAGGGCATGCAGCACCTTCTGCGAGGCCTGCCGTGTGGCCAGCGCGCCATCCTTGGGCGCGAACGTTGGCAGCGCCTTGTCCCAGCCATCCGGCAGCGTGCCTGAAAGCACCCGCGTGAGCTCGGCGGCGTCCTCCGGGTGCTCGCTCGCATACTGCTCGAACAGCGCGTTCCACTCGGCCTCGAGCTTCTCGCCGCGCGGAACGGCTTCGCGCCAGTGCGCGAGTGCGTCGTCGGGAACGAAGAATTTCTCCTGCGGCCAGTCGAGAATGTCCTTGGTGCGCCGCACTTCTTCCGCGCCCAGGGGCGACCCATGCGCCTCGGCGGTGTCGCGCTTGGTGGGCGCGGGATCGCCGATGTGGGTGCGGAGGACAATGAGTGATGGCCGCGTGTCTTCCCGTCGGGCTGCCTCGAGCGCCAGGTGGATCGCGTCCAGGTCGTTGCCGTCGTCCACGTGCTGGACATGCCAGCCGTAGGCCTCGAAGCGCTTGCCCACGTCCTCGCTGAAGGCGAGCGAGGTGCTGCCATCGATGGTGATGTGGTTGTTGTCGTAGATGAAATTGAGCTTGCCGAGGCGGAGATGGCCGGCGAGACTGGCGGCTTCGCTGGAGACGCCTTCCATCAGGTCGCCATCGCTGCAGAAGCCCCAGACGCGATGATTGATGATCTCGAAGCCGGGGCGGTTGAAATGATGCGAGAGGAGGCGTTCCGCGATAGCCATGCCGACGGCGTTGCCGAAGCCCTGGCCTAGCGGACCGGTGGTCGTCTCGACGCCCACTGTGTGGCCGCGCTCGGGGTGGCCCGGTGTCTTCGAATGCCACTGGCGGAAGTTCTTGATCTCGTCGAGCGACAGGTCGTAGCCGGTGAGGAACAGCATTGCATAGAGCAGCATGGACGCGTGGCCGCAGGAGAGCACGAAGCGGTCACGGTTGGCCCAGTCAGGGTTCTTCGGATTGAATCGGTGAAACTCGCGCCACATGACGTAGGCGGCGGGAGCGAGCGCCATCGGCGTGCCGGGGTGACCTGACTTGGCCTGCTCCACGGCGTCCATGGCGAGGGTACGGACGGTGTTGATGCTCTTCCACTGGATCGTATCGCGATCGGCAAATTCGGCCGAGGGAGGCATGGACTTGGCTGGTGATGATGTGGGGGTCAGGGTGCGCTCCTTGTGGCAGATGGGGGAAGTTAGATGGGTAGACGGGTAGACGGGTAGACGGGTAGACGGCTAGACGGTTAGACGGTTAGACGGCTGGTTCTTTACCTTCGAGTTCGAGCCGCCAAGCCGCCAAGCCGCCAAGCCGCCTGACCGTCTAGCCGTCTAACCGTCTAACCGTCTAACCGTCTAACCCGCCCTGTCCCTCCGGCCCCGAATTTGCTATATTCCCGCGTTACCCCGGCTCGCTTCGGCGGGCCCATGTTCAACTCAACATAGGGATTTTGTGGCACGACGACATCGCAGGCAGTCGCATGACCTGCCAGCCAACGGGTTCCGCCGCTCACCTGGACGTAGCATGCAATCGCATCGCGAGTGGCTTCTGGCACGGCACGGTTCGGTCTGCGCCTACTGTGGGTCCGAAACTTCCCCCGACGTCATCACGCTCGATCATGTGCGGCCGCGCC
>DASTFH010000106.1:0-4241 GCA_035708725.1 Gemmatimonadales bacterium
CCGGATTCGCGCTCGTCGCCGTGGCCGCCTGCAGCAAGAAGGACAATACCCAGCCGATCATCGAAGGCACCCAGCCGCCGGCGGTGGGCACCAGCGCCAACGACAATGCCGCGCTCGATGTGCCCGACATCCAGCTGGGCAGCGCGGTGGGCAGTGACCGCAACATCACGATGCCAAAGACCGAGTTCGCGCCGAACGACACGATCTACGCCGCGGTGAAGACCGAGGGCGGGGCGGCAGCCGGTTCGACCCTGACCGCGGTCTGGACGTACGAGAAGGATGGCAACGAGGCACGGGTGGATTCCACCTCGCTGGGCATCACTCCGACCGGTCCCACGGCCACCGAGTTCCACATCTCCCGTCCTGGCGGCCTGCCCACCGGCGACTATCATGTTGAAGTGTGGGCCAATGGCAAGAGCGCCGGCACCCGCGACTTCAAGGTCAAGTAACCGGAAAGGGTTCCCCCATGTCCATCGCCAAGGTCATCGAAATCTCGGCCACGTCGTCCAGGAGCTTCGAGGACGCCATTACCTCTGGTGTCTCGCGGGCCGGAAAGACGGTCCAGGAAGTGAAGGGCGCGTGGATCAAGTCCATGAAGGTGGACATCGAGAACGGCAAGATCGTCAAGTACCGGGTGGTGATGAAGGTGACGTTCGTGCTGCAGGAGTAACCTTGGCCGGAAATGGCGGCGCGAGGAACACGAGAAGGGGCGCAACGCGTTGCGCCCCTTCTCGTGTCCATTGTCGCGTTTCACACCGCCGGAGATTTCTTCTGGAACATGCGGTAGATGGCGAGCAGGATGATCGCACCGATGATCGACGCAATGAAACCGGCGCTCTCCCCGTCCCTGTAAATGCCCAGCACCTTGCCGAGCCAGGTTCCGACAAAGGCTCCGGCAATGCCCAACAACATCGTGATGATGATCCCGCCCGGATCCCGCCCAGGCATGATCATCTTGGCGATGATTCCCGCGACCAGGCCGATGACCAGCGTCCACAGAATATGCATATCGCCCCCAGGTAGGTGATTTTGATGCCCTTTGACTATGGGGCGAGAAGGGGGATTCGTCCAGAGCAGGCGGGAAGACGGCTGGGCGGTTAGACGGTTAGACGGTTAGACGGTTAGACGGTTAGACGGTTAGAACCCAGAGGTGAGAACTATCCGTCCAACCGCCTAACCGTCTAACCGTCTAACCGTCTAACCGCCTAGTACGTCACCTGAACCCCAGAACTCAATATCCGGTCCGTCTTGGCGAATCCCGGCTCCGGCAGATTGTCGAAGTGGATGGTATAACTCAACTTGATTGCGATGGCCTGGGAGATGGGTGCCACCAGGGCGGTCTCGGTATTGAGCCGGAAGTCCTCGCTGGTTTCCAGGTTGGGCAGGAACTCGGCGAGCTGCTGGAAGTAGGCCTTGTCGGTGAGCAAGTGCTTGTAGGCACCGGCCGCCCGGGCGGCCACGAAGTTGTCGTCCACGCCAAGAGTGCTGCGCTGCTGGTTGAAGGAGGCGCCGGCCTCGAGACTCAGCTGGTCGCGCTCCAGCTGGACGAGCTGGACGCCAAGCCCCACGATTTCCTCGAAGCGCCGGGCGATGCCGGCAAAGCGGTTGCGCTGCCAGCTGCCGCCAGCGAACACTGAGAGCCGGGACGAGAGAATCCGGTCCACCCGTGCGCCGGCATTGAAGGCGCTGGCGGTGGTGGAGTCCTGCGAGTGCCCGTACACGGCGGCCGCCGTCTGCTGGAATTTCCAGAGCGAATCGGTGGTCATCTTCTGCAGCGTCTCGTCGCCGCTCAGCGTGGTGAGCCTGCTGTTGCCCGCTGTATTGACAAAGCTGAGGTTGCCGGTGAAATGAATCTTCCCGTCGGCCTGCTGCGCCTGGAGCCGTGTCGCGGCAGGGGCCAGGATCACCAGGCCCAGGGCGGTGAGCACGGCCGTCGAACTGCGCAATGACGATAGCATGTTACGGAATCTCCCAATGCGCGTTAGCTTTGACGGCGCCTGTCGGCTGATCGGCGCGTGCGCACCGAGCCGATGGTGCCAGGAGATACGCCAGATGTACCCTCGTCCCCCAAGATACGCACTCCCCGCTCTCATCCTGACCCTTGCCTGCGTCACGGCGCCGCTCGCGGCCCAGGCGCCGCCAACGAGCAAGGCCCTCGAGCCGGTCATCACCGTGGGCTCGTCGGATGAGCTCCGCCAGAACGAAGACGCAGCCCGCGATGCCGAAGTCGATGCGGCACGCGCCGTTGACGAAGCCCGCACCAACAAGAGCCAGTCGGAGGCGCGACTCGACATCGCCAAGTCCCAGCTCGAGACCATCAAGAAAAGCCTCGATCTTGCCAGGAAGGAAAAGCGTGAGGGCGATCGGCTGGAGCTGGAGCGGCAGAAGGGTGCGCAGGAAGTCCGCATCAAGCTGCTGGAGCGCTCGCGCGCCGTGCGCAATGACGAGATCGGCGTGGAGGAGGCCCGCCGCGATGTGGCGCGCGCGGAACTCAAGCTGGTCGCGGCCGAGCGCGACCTGGTCGCGCGGCGCGCAGCGCTGTCCGAAGCCGACTCCCTGGCACCCCTCACCCGGATGAGCGACGATGTGGCCAAGGCCACCCGCACGGCCATCGAGCGGCGCAAGGATGTCGCCGAGGCCAGGAAGAAGCTCGCCGAAAAGGAACGCTCCCTGGCTGACGAGCAGCTGAAGTTGCTGGACGCGCAGTTGGCAGTGAAATCGCTGGAAGGGTAGGGATCAGGGACTGGGGCCGGGAACCAAAGGTCAGGGCGGACGATCCAGCGCTCGTTACTCCACGCTAACCCCTGACCCCCGGTCCTTGGCATTACACCACCCGCACTCCCACCCCGTTCCCACCTTTTCCGCGCGGCCCGCCTCCGTCACCACCCATTCCCGCACCTGCCATGGCGGGTCGTGGCGCACATGCTGGGTGTGGCCACACTCGAGCTCGGCCACCCAGTCGCCCTCGTCGTCCTGATGAAAGCCCGTGATGGTGCGCTCCATCAGCGGTGGTCGGCACCGTCCATGCGGGTGGCCGCTGGCGCACCCCGAACGAAGCCGATGTAGTCCGTGGGGCTCGGCACCGCGCCGCCATCGCGCAGCAGCATGGCGATCTGGCCGCGATGATAGGCGCCGTGCAGCGCCACCTGCAGGAGGATATCGCCCACTTCAGAGGTGAACGCAGCGCCGGCGCTGTTGACGTAGTGGACGTTCTCTTTGAGATCCTCGTCGTCGACCAGCGAGAGGTAGCGCTCATACTCTTCGCGGACGCGGCCGGCATGGATGCCGCACTGGAAGAGCGAGAGCTCCGGCCAGACGGGCACCTCGGGCTTGGTGCCCTCGATCCGGGCCAGCCACACCAGCTCGCAGCCGAGGATGTGGGCAAAGAGTTCACGGGCCCGGGCCGGATTGCCGCCCTCGCGGATGGATTCGAGCACATGGGCGTCAGCCCAGGCGAGATGGGCGAACAGCCGACGGATATGGTCGAGCATACAGGGGCTCCGGTGGTTCCGGTCAGGGCGCCGGCAGGGGCTCCGGAAACTGATCCGGCGGCGGCGCCATGTCATAACCTAAAGTCCGGCCCAGCCGTCCGTATGTGAGCCCCGCCACGATGTCATACGCGGCGTGCGCCACGATGGCTGGGTAAAGGGTGCCGCTCAAGGCCACCAGTCCGTGCAGGAGCAGTGCGATGATGGTAATGATGCCCGCGGTCTTCCATCCCTGCACCGCGTGGCTCACCCCGAAGACGATCGAGGCAAGCAGCGCCGCCGCAAGCGCCGAGCCGGTCAGGATCCAGAGGAGGGCAAAGAGGACACCGCGGTAGGTCACCTCTTCGCTCACTCCGGCCGCCAGGGCCACCAGCACCCACAGCCGCCGCTCGCTGCGGGTGGTGGGCATGAAGAGCCGCACGGTAGGGTCGCGCATCTCGACATTTTTCCGCCAGTGCGGCCGCATCACTACGATCCCGCCCAGCGCCAGCAAGGCGGCGAGCAGCCAGCCGAGCCAGTGGCCGGCCCACGGCCGCCAGATGGGGACCTGTTCCACCCGCGCCACCACCAGCGAGATCGCGAGGAAGATCACCAGCTGGAGAATGACGTTGCCGAAGTGCCGAGCCCGCGGAGTCGCCGTATGCCGGGCAATGTGCCCGCGCGATCGCCAGGCGAGCCACGGGATGACCAGGCCAAAGAACCCGAGGTGCAACCAGCCAGCCAGCGAAATATGAGACTCCGCGCTCAGGCGGG
>DASTFH010000107.1:0-6032 GCA_035708725.1 Gemmatimonadales bacterium
GATCTCCTCCTGGCCGCGCTTGGTGTCGCGGACATGGAGTTCCAGCTCCTGGATGTGGATCGACGAGTAGACGTCGTCCTTGACCAGGCGCTCCGAGAGGATGATGGCGTCCTCGAAGTTGTGGCCGTACCAGGGCATGAAGGCGACCAGCACATTGGCGCCCAGTGCCAGCTCGCCGCCCTCGGTGGCCGAGCCATCCGCAATCACCTGCCCCGCCGCGACCCGGTCGCCCTGCTTGACCAGCGGCCGCTGGTTGATGGCGGTGTCCTGGTTGGTGCGCCAGAACTTCTTGACGCGATACCGGTCATACTGGTGCAGTCGTGCCAGCGGCTGGTCGCCCGGTACCCCTTCGGCGCCGGCGTCCACGATGATCTCATCCGCCGTCACGCGGGTGGCAATGCCGGCTCGCCGGGCCACGATCACCGAGCCCGAGTCGCGCGCCACCTTCTCCTCGAGCCCCGTGCCCACCACTGGCGCGTTGGGGAAGAGGAGCGGCACCGCCTGGCGCTGCATGTTGGAGCCCATGAGCGCGCGGTTGGCGTCGTCGTGCTCCAGGAACGGAATGAGCGCCGCGGCGATGGACACCAGCTGGTCCGGCGCCACGTCCATGAACTCGATCCGGTCGGGCGGCAGCAGCGGGTAGTCGTCGCCCTTGCGGCAGAGCACCAGCTGTTCCAGCAGCCGGCCGTCCTCGCCCAGGAGCGAGTTGGCCTGCGCCACCGGATAGTCTTCTTCCTCGCTCGCCGAGAGCCACTTGATCTCGTTGGTAACCTTGCCGTCCTTCACCACACGATACGGCGTCTCGATGAAGCCGAGATTGTTGATGCGCGCGTAGGTCGAGAGGCTGGTGATCAGGCCGATGTTCGGGCCTTCCGGCGTCTCGATGGGGCACATGCGCCCATACTGCGAGTAGTGCACGTCGCGCACTTCGAAGCCCGCGCGCTCGCGCGTGAGGCCGCCCGGGCCCAGCGCCGAGAGCCGGCGCTTGTTGGTCAGCTCGGCCAGCGGGTTGGTCTGGTCCATGAACTGCGAGAGCTGGCTCGACCCGAAGAACGCCTGGATCACCGCCGAGACCGTACGGGCATTGACCAGGTCGTCGAGCGAGATCTTCTCGGGATCGGAGTTGATGCTCATCCGCTCCTTGACCAGTCGCGCCATGCGCGAGAGGCCCACCGAGAACTGGTTGGCAATCAGCTCGCCCACCGAGCGGATGCGCCGGTTGCCGAGATGGTCGATGTCGTCGGTGTAGCCGCGGCCGTCGCTCAGGTCGATCAGGTACCGGATGATGGCCACGAAGTCCTCTTCGGTGAGGACCGTGTGGTTGGGATCCAGCTTGAGCTTGAGCCGCTGGTTGATCTTGTAGCGGCCCACCCGGCCCAGGTCGTAGCGCTTCGGGTTGAAGAACAGCTTCTGCAGCTGCTGCCGCGCCGTCTCGAGGTTGGGCGCGTCGCCCGGGCGGAGGAGCGCGTAGATCTGCTCCAGCGCCTCGGCCTCCGAGTGGGTCGGGTCCTTGGCCAGCGTGTTCTTGATGAGCGCCGACTCCGGCCGATTGGACGGCAGGAGGATCTCGACCTTGTGCACTTCCTGCTTCAGCAGCTTCTGCCGGAGCGCGTCGGTCAGCTCGTCGCCGCGGGAGGCCAGGACCTCGCCGTCCCGGTCCGCCACGTCGAACGCCAGCACATGGTTGGCGTTATCGCGGTGCGACGTGGGTTGCTCCTCGTCGCGCAGGTCGATCGTGGTGTAGCCGGCAAAGACGGTGGCGTGCTTCACGCCCTTGTGGCGCATCTCGGCCACCCGCTCGGCGGTGAGCTCATCGCCCACGTCGCCCAGCAGCGCGTCCGGCGTTTCCGGATCAGCCACCGGCTCGGCCAGGAGCGCGCCCAGCACCTCGCGACGCTCATGCCGGCTGTCGTGCTTGCCGGCGAGGTCCAGCTCCTTGGTGGCAAAGAAGAGCCGGAGCACGTCCGCGTTGTTGCCGTACCCGAAGGCACGCAGCAGCGCCGTGGCCGGGAACTTCTTTTTCTTGTCGATGTGGACGTAGATCACGTCGTGAATGTCGATCGTGAACTCCACCCACGAGCCGCGGAACGGAATGATCCGCGCGCTGAACAGCCGCTGGCCGTTGGGGTGGGTGCTCTCCTCGAACACCACGCCCGGCGAGCGATGCAGCTGGCTTACCACCACGCGCTCGGCGCCATTGATCACGAACGTGCCGAGGGGAGTCATGATGGGCCGCTCGCCCAGGTAGACCTCCTTCTCGATGGCGTTCTTGAGCCGCTGCTGGCCTTCGACCTCCTCGAACACGTCGAGGCGCAGCCGGGCCTTGAGCGGGGCGGCGTAGGTCATGTCCCGCTCGATGCACTCCTCCACGGAGTACTTCGCCTCGCCCAGCGAGTAGCTGAGGAACTCGAGGCTGTACTTCCCATTCACGTCGCCGATCGGGAAGATCTCGCGGAAGACCCGTTCCAGTGACACATCCTGCCGCTCCCCGTTGACGTCATCGGGCACGAGCAGGGACTGGAACGCGGCGGTCTGGATATCGAGGAGATTCGGCATCGGCATGCCGCTCTCCCGCTGGCTGAACATGATGACTGGCTTGGTATGCGTCATCCGACTCTCTCACTCGCAGCACAAAGGGCCCCAGCACGGAATCCCCGCCGGGGGCGGGGTGTTCTGGGGCTCGGAACCATCAAAAACCGGACTGAACGAATAGCGTGCATGCCGTCTCACTGAATCAGGGTGCGAAGCCAGCAGATCCCTCGCCGGGCGCCGGGCGCCCGGCTCGGGATAGGGCTGCGCCCTACTTCAGTTCGACGGTAGCACCCTGCTCTTCAAGCTTCTTCTTGATCTCTTCGGCCTCCGCCTTCGAGATGCCTTCCTTGAGGACGCTGGGGACGTTGTCCACTGCATCCTTGGCTTCCTTGAGGCCCAGGCTGGTGATCTCGCGGACCACCTTGATGACCTGGATCTTCTTGGCGCCGCCCCCGGTCAGCACGACCGAGAACTCGCTCTGCTCCTCGACGGCGGGCGCCGCGCCGGCCGCCCCCGCGCCGCCGGCGGGCATGGCCGCCACGGTCACGTTGAACTTCTCCTTGAACGCGTCGATCAGGTCGGCGAGTTCCACCACCGTCTTGCCCCCGATCGCCTCGAGGATCTCTGCATTGCTCAGCGTCGTTGCCATTTCACTCTCTCCCCACGGTTAAGCAGCGGACGACTGCCGCTGGTCGCGAAGCGCCTCGAGGGCCGCGACGAACGAATACAGAACGTTGTTGAGCGTGCCGGCGAACTGGCCCAGGAGGACATCCCGGGGCGGAATCTCGCCCAGCCGCTTGATGTATGCCGGTGCCACAGCCGCGCCGTCGACGTACCCGGCCTTTACCGTGGGCTTCTCGAACTCCCGGGCGAACTCGGTGATCACCTTGGCCGCCGCCAGTGCATCGGTGGACAGCACGAGCCCGGTGGGGCCCGTCAGGTGCTCATCGAGGCTGGGAATCTCGCTGGCCGCCAGTGCCCGGCGCGCCAGGGTGTTCTTGACCACCACGTAGGTGACGCCTGCCTCTCGCATCCGGCGCCGGAGTTCGGTCATCCGCAATACGTTGAGGCCGCTGAAATCGGTGACGTAGACATTGGGCGACGCCTTGAGCTGCGCCGTCAATGCCTCGACTGCTGACTGCCGTTCTGTCTTGCTCATCGGTATCCCGCCATATCCAGCCGGACGCCCGGCCCCATGGTGCTCGAGATCGTCGCGGACCGGAGGTACATCCCCTTGGCCGCGCTGGGCTTGGCCCGGACGATGGTGTCCATGAAGGCCTGCACGTTCTGGCTCAGCTGTTCGGCCGTGAAGGAGGCCTTGCCCACCGGCGCGTGCACGTTGCCGGTCTTGTCCACCCGGAATTCGATCTTGCCGGCCTTGATCTCCTTGACCGCCTTGGCGACATCCATGGTGACGGTGCCGGCCTTGGGGTTCGGCATCAGGCCCCGGGGACCAAGGATCCGGCCGAGCGCGCCGAGCTGGCCCATCATGTCCGGCGTGGCGACGATGACATCGCAGTCGAGCCAGCCGTCCTTGAGCTTCTGCAGGTACTCGGGGCCGACGAAGTCGGCGCCAGCCGACTGCGCCTCGGCTGCCCGGTCGCCCTGGGCGAGCACCAGCACGCGCACCGACTTGCCGGTGCCGTGGGGCAGCACGACGGTGCCGCGCACGACCTGGTCGGCGTGCCGCGGGTCCACGCCAAGTCGGACAGCGACATCCACCGTTTCGTCGAACTTGGCGGTGGCACCCTTCTTCACCAGCTCCACGGCCTCAGGCACCGAGTACTCGCGGGCCCGGTCCACGGTGGCGGTGGCGGTTGTGAATCGCTTGCCATGCGTTTTCATCAGTCGGCCACCTCCAGCCCCATGGAGCGGGCGGTGCCGGCCACCATGCGCATGGCGCTCTCGACGTCTGACGCGTTGAGATCGGCCATCTTGATCTCGGCGATCTTCCGGAGCTGCGCGCGCGTCACCGAGCCGACCTTGGTCCGGTTGGGTGCGGCGCTCCCCTTGTCCAGCGACGCTTCCTTCATCAGAAGGTTTGCCGCCGGGGGCGTCTTGGTGATGAACGTGAAGGTGCGGTCGGCGAAGATCGTCACGACCACGGGGATCACCATGCCGGCCTGACTCTGCGTGCGCGCGTTGAACTGCTTGCAGAACTCCATGATGTTGACACCATGGGGGCCCAGCGCGGTGCCTACCGGCGGCGCGGGGTTGGCCGCTCCTGCCGGACACTGCAGCTTCACCTGTGCGGTGATTTTCTTGGCCATCTACTGCTCCTCATATTGGTTGCGAGGCCACCAGGTCCCTCGGGCCTTGCCCTCGGGACGCTCGCTGCGCTCGCGCCTGCCGCGATAACCCGCGCGGTCGCGGGGGTTGCGGGAGGGGCCAAGCCATGGGTTTGGCCCAACCGCAACCGCATCAATGCCCTCTCAACTGGAGATAATCCATCTCCACCGTCGTCGGCCGGCCGAACAGGCTCACCGACACCTTCACCTTGCCCTTGTCGGGCAGGACTTCTTCCACCGAGCCGCTGAAGTCCGCAAAGGGGCCCTCGGTGATTTCCACCACCTGACCCACCATGAACGGGATCTCTTCGCGCGGCTCCGCCGCCGAGGGCTCGACCACCACACCAAGGAGGCGGTTGACCTCATCCTGCCGGAGCGGCTGCGGGAGCCGGCCAGTGCCCACGAACTTGATGACACCCTGGATGCTGTTCACCAGGTGCAGGGCCTCCTGCGACATCCCCATCTCGACCAGCACGTAGCCGGGATACAGCTTCCGGTCCACGGTGACCTTCTTGCCGTTCTTGATCTCGACCGCTTCCTGGGTCGGGACCAGCGCCTGGCGCACGAGTTTCTCGTCCTCGGAACGCGGATCGTCGGTGATCCGCTTCTGGAGGAGGTTCCGGACCTTGTTCTCGTGTCCAGCGGTGGTCTGGATGGCGTACCAGCGATAGTCCATGGCCTACCGCGCCAGGATCGCGACGCCGTCCACCAGCAGCTTCTGGAGCACCACGTCCAGCAGCCCGATCGTCACGCCCAGGATGAGCGACAGGATCACGATCATCCGTGTGGCCTTGACCAGCTCGTCCTTGGATGGCCACGTGACCTTCCGCATTTCACCGCGGGTGGCCACGAGGAAATCACTCGTGCGCGCCACCGTGCCCGGTTCACGCTCTTCACCCTGGGTGTCGGCCATGCTTACTTGGTTTCCTTGTGCACGACATGCTTGCCGCACCGCGGACAGAACTTCCGCAGCTCGACCCGCTCCGGGTGCTTCCGCTTGTTCTTATCCAGGAAGAAGTTGCGGTTCCGGCAGTCGGTGCATTCGAGAATCACTTTATCTCTGGGCATCGTTGCTCGCTCTCGCTCGCAGTCGACGGCCAACGGTCGACGGTCGACCGTTGACGGTTGACCGTTGACTATTTCAGGATCTTCGTCACCACGCCGGCGCCCACGGTGCGGCCGCCCTCGCGGATCGCAAACCGCAGCCCCTCG
>DASTFH010000108.1:0-3075 GCA_035708725.1 Gemmatimonadales bacterium
GCTTAGGGCTTAGGGCTTAGGGCTTAGGGCTTAGGGCTTAGGGCTTAGGGCTTAGGGCTTAGGGCTTAGGGCTTAGGGCTTAGGGCTTAGGGCTTAGGGCTTAGGGAATCAAGATACCATCCCAGCATCTATCTCCCACGCCCCATGGCCCATGCCTCACGCCCCATGCCTCACACCCTGCTTGACGCCCTCTCGCCTGCGACTAATCTCCAAGGTACTCCATGCCAACCCTTGCCGAGCAGTTGAGCCATGCCCTGGCCGACCGCTACCGAATCGAGCGCGAGCTCGGGGCGGGCGGCATGGCCACGGTCTATCTCGCCGAAGACCTCAAGCACCATCGCAAGGTGGCCATCAAGGTCCTCCGCCCCGAGCTGAGCGCCCTGCTCGGGGCCGAGCGGTTCCTCCGGGAAATCGAGCTGACGGCCGGTCTCCAGCACCCGAACATCCTGCCGCTGTTTGATTCGGGGGCTGCGAGTCACGGGTCACGAGTCGCGGGTCACGAGACCCGCGACCCGCAGCCCGCGACCTTCCTCTACTACGTCATGCCCTTCATCGCCGGTGAATCGCTGCGCGACAAGCTGGCGCGGGAAGGCGCGTTGCCGATCACCACGGCCATCCAGCTGCTGCGCGAGGTTGCAGATGCGCTGGCCAAGGCGCACCAGAGCGGCATCGTTCACCGCGACATCAAGCCCGAGAATATCCTGGTGAGCGATGGTCATGCGATCGTCATGGATTTTGGTATCGCGCACGCGGCCAGCGGGGCCACCTCCGGCGGCACCGGCACCGCGCTCACCGCACTCGGCATGTCGGTCGGCACGCCGGCATACATGGCGCCGGAGCAGGCGGCCGCCGATCCCCACATCGATGCCCGCGCCGACCTCTACGCCTTCGGCGTGGTCGCGTATGAAATGCTCACCGGCCGGCCGCCCTTCACTGGCGGAACCGCGCAGCAGCTCATCGCGGCCCAGATGGCGACGCCGCCCGAACCGGTCACACGCACCCGCCCTGCCATCCCGGTGGCGCTCGCGGACGTGGTGATGCGCTGCCTTGCCAAGCATCCCGCCGACCGGCCGCAATCGGCCGGTGAAGTCGTGGCCGCACTGGATGGCCTGTCGCAGGCGACCGCTCACCGCCGGCCGGCATGGAGACTCCGGGTCGCTGCCGGTGCCGTCTTGCTTGCCGCCGCAGCGCTGCTTGCCTGGCGGCTGTTCGGAACCGGCGCGGGAGCTTCGCCTGCAGCACTCGCCGACCACATTGCCGTCCTGCCCTTCGAGTCGCTGGGCGGCGACAGCGCCAACGCCTATCTCGCCGATGGCATCGCGACCGACCTCACGGCGGCGCTGGCTCGCATCCCGGGGCTCTCCGTGGTGCCGCGCTCCTCGGCGTTTGCGCTCCGGGGACGGACCGCGCGTGAGGCGGCAAGGACGCTCGGCGTGCCGGGCATCGTCGAGGGCACCATCGGACGGGTCAACGGGCGCCTGCGGGTCACCGTCTCGCTGGACGATCCGGCGCGTGAGGCGGTCCTCTGGTCGGCGAGCTACGACCAGGACGAGTCCGGCATCTTCTCGCTCCACGATTCCATCGCGACCGGCATCGCCGGCGCGCTCGACATTGCCCTCTCGCCCACCACCGCACAGCGACTGGCCACGCCCGGCACCCGCAACGTCGAGGCCCACGATCTGGTGCTGCGCTCATCGTATCTCGCCGCGCGAGCCGACAACGAGACTTCCGCGCGCGAGGCCATCACGCTCGCCGAACGGGCGATCGCGCTCGATTCCACGTACGCCGCCGCGTGGAGCGCGCTGGCCATCGCGTGGTACCACATGGCCGACGACTACGTGTCGCCACACGAAGCCCTGCCGCAGATGCTGCCGGCCGCACGGCGCGCGGTTGCGCTCGATCCCCAGTCGGCCGAGTCGTTCGCCCTGGTCGGCAGCTTCCTCACCACCTATCAGCAGGACTGCAATGGCGGCACGCGCGAGCTGCAGACGGCCCTCGCGCTCGATTCGACCAACGGCCAGGCCAATATCGGCACCGCCTGGCAGCTCTGGGGCAACGGCCAGACCCAAGCCGCCCTCGCCCACGTCCGGCGCGCCGTGCGATTCAATCCACTGGCACCCGACGTGCTGGAACCGGCGGCGCATATCAGTCTTGGCGCGGGGATGGCGGCCGACGCCGAGACGTATTGCGAGCGCCTGCACGAGCTCGACCCCGGAGCACGCTGCCACGTCGAGCTGCTGCTGGCGCGCGGGTCCTACCAGGATGCCGTGCGTGAGGCCCGCGCACTGGTTGCCGCCTCGCCGGCCAATGTTCGCGGCCGGATGATGCTCGCACGCGCGCTCGCGCTCGCGGGTGACACCGCCTCGGCGAGATCCGAGCTGGCTGCCATCGCCGTCCATGCGCGGACGCATTACGTGGACGAGTATCTCATGGCCATCACGACGCTGGCGCTGGGCCAGCGCACGGAGGCGCTGGACTGGCTGGATCGCGGCTTCCAGTCCGACGCGGTCTGGATGTGCCTGGTCGGGGTGGACCCGAGATTGCGCCCGCTGCACGGCGAAAAGCGATTCAACGCACTGCTGCGGCGCCTGGGGCTGGAAGGCGGCTCGCCCGGGGCAGCCCGGAACTCTGACGAAACTCGATCAGGAGGACAGTCGTGAATAACCTTGCGCGCGTGATCCTGACCGGTGCCACCTTCGTCGCTACCTACTTCTTCACCTTCTGGGTGCCCGGATCGCTGCTGCCGCTGGGCGGCCAGTTCTGGATCGCCATGATCCTGGCCGTCGTCGTGGCATATTACGCGGCCCGCTTCGTCTGGCGCCGCACCGAATCACTCGACGGCGGGCCGTTCGTGACCGCCGGTATCGGCGCCGCCATCGTGGGTGCCATCGGCTTCATCGGTGGATTCTTCGGGCCCATCATCTTTACGCCTGACGCCAATCAGGGCCCGCTGCTCGGGTTGTTCATCACCGGTCCGATCGGTGTCGTGGTCGGCGCGATCGGCGGCTACTTCTACGGCTTCTCACGCGAACAGTGATGACAGGTACCGGCGGCTCAGCGGTCCCGCCGGAATAT
>DASTFH010000109.1:0-9687 GCA_035708725.1 Gemmatimonadales bacterium
GATGAGCATTTCCATTCCACGTCCCGCAGCAGACGAATACGCCGAGTGGTACGCCGGCTATATCGCCGAGGCGTCCGACATCACGGATCTCGTCACCCATCTCGCCAGGCAGGGCGACCTGACCCGGAAGCTGTTCACCGCCCTCTCTGATGAGCAGGCCAATTTCCGCTATGCTCCAGGGAAATGGAGCGTAAAGGAGATCGTGCTGCATCTCGCTGACGCGGAGCGGGTCTTCAGCTATCGCGTGCTCTGCTTCGCGCGGAATGACATCCAGCCGCTGCCTGGTTTTGCCGAGGGCGACTGGGCCGCTGCCGCCGGCGCCGAGGTGCGCGGGATGGCGGGCCTTGCCGCCGAACTCTTCGCCGCGCGCTCGGCGACGGTGGCGCTGCTGCAAGGGCTGGGCGAAGACACCCTGGCGCGACGCGGCACCGCCAGCGGGAATCCCTTCACCGTGCGCTCCCTTGCCTGGATCATTGCCGGGCACGAGCTGCACCATCTGCGTATTGTTCGCGAGCGCTATCTCACATCCTGATCCCGTCACCCGGAACCACCTGCATGAAACTCGCCCTCGCCCTCGCCATGGCCGCTCTCACTGCCTGCAACCCGAAGCAGGCCGAGCGCAGCGCCCCCGATCCGTCCGCCTCGTCCACCCCGTCCGCCTCGTCCACCCCGACCGCCTCGTCCGTCTCGTCAGCCCCGTCCGTCTCGTCCTCCCTGCCCGTCATGACCGTCTACAAGTCCCCCACCTGCGGCTGCTGCAAGAGCTGGGTGGATGCGGTGAAGGCCGCGGGCTTCACGGTCGAGGTGCACGACGTGGATGACGTGACGCCCGTCAAGGACGACGCCGGCGTCCCGGCCGACAAGCGTTCGTGTCACACCGCCATCATCGATGGTTATGCCATCGAGGGGCACGTGCCGCCAGCGACGATCAAGAAGTTCCTCGCTGAGCATCCGAAGGCGGCCGGGCTCGCGGTGCCAGGAATGCCGAGCGGATCGCCCGGGATGGAGATGCCGGGCCAGGAGCCGGATCATTATGACGTGATCGCCTTCCAGGCCGACGGCAAGTCGTCGGTATACGAGAGCCATTGATGCGAGGTGCGCGGATCGCAGGCCTCGTGCTGCTGGTCACTGGCTGCCAGGCTCCCGCGCCCATTCCGTGGCCCGCCCTCGCACGGGAGACCCAGTCGAGCGGCACCACGGCGCTGCTCCAGGCGGTGAGCGCCGTCAATGACAGCGTGGTCTGGCTGAGCGGGCAGCGTGGCACGTGGGCGCGAACGCTCAACGCAGGTCTCACCTGGCAAGTGGGAGGAGTGCCCGGCGGCGACACACTCCAGTTTCGCGATGTCTACGCGCTGAGCGCCGACACGGCGTGGCTGCTCAGCTCCAGCAGCGGCGAGCTCTCGCGCATCTACCACACCACCGATGGCGGCGTTACATGGGCCCTGCAGTTCCAGAACGCGGATTCGGCGGCGTTCTACGACTGCATGGATTTCTGGGACGGCAAGCGCGGGCTGGTCTATGGCGATGAAGTGAACGGCCAGCTCATGATCCTGGAAACCACCGATGGCGAACACTGGTCGCTCATACCACCCGAACGGCTGCCGCCGGCACAGCCCCACGAGGGCGGGTTTGCCGCGAGCGGCACCTGCGTCATCACCGCCCCGGGTGGCCGCGCCTGGATCGGCACTGGCAACAGTCCCACGGCGCGCGTGCTCCGCACCACTGATTACGGACAGACGTGGAAGGTGAGCGAGACACCGATCGCCGGCGGCGATGCGGCCGGCGTGGCCACGGTTGCCTTCAGCAATGAACGCGTCGGCGCCGTCCTCGGCGGCCCGATCGCCAGCCCGGATGCGGTAACGGACAATGTCGCCATCACGACGGACGGCGGCGTGACGTGGGACTCGGGTGGACGGCCAACGTTCACGGGCGCGGTGTACGGCGCGGTGTTCGTGCCGGGCACGCGTACGCTGGTGGCAGTGGGCCCGAAGGGGGCGAGCGTTTCCAATGACGCCGGCCGGCACTGGGCCCAGCTCGACACGCTCAATTTCTGGGGGCTGGGCTTCTCACCCGGCGGCGCGGGCTGGCTGGTGGGGACGCGGGGGCGGGTGGTGCATGTGAGGAGATAGGGAGAAGGGATGGCCAGGCCAAGGTCAACCGGCGCGTCATTGCGAGGAGGGCCCATCGGGCCCGACGAAGCAATCGGGTCGCCGGCATCCCGATCCAGGCTACCCGATTGCTTCGCCGCTTCGCGGCTCGCAATGACGCTTAATGCCGAGTCCTACCCATCCCTCCCATCCTGCTACGCTTTCAACCCGTTCTTCATCCCCGCCTCCATCACATCCCCGAACCGGTCGATCTCATCCAGCGTGGTGTACACGTTGGGCGTGACGCGGACGCCGGAGAATTCCGGATGATTGATGGGCGTGGTGACGATCTGCTGCTTGTCATGCAGCCAGGTGACGATGTCGTTGGGCTTGAGGCCATCCACCGAGACGAGACAGATGCCGGCGCCGTCGGGCGAGTCGAGCGGCGTGAGGATCTTCACCCGGCCCTTGCCGCTGGCCAGCAGGCGCTTGGCCCAGCGATCGCGCAGGAAACGGAGGCGCGCCACCTTGCGCTCCACCCCGATCCCGCGGTGAAACGCGAGCGCCGTCGAAATTGCGTTGTGGTTGGCCGCGGGATGGGTGCCAATCTCCTCGAACTTCCTCACATTCTCGTCCATGGACGCCGGCGTCGCCATCAGCGGCCAGATGGACTTCTGCTTTTCCTTTCGCACATAGAGAAACCCGGTGCCGATCGGGGCCAGCAGCCACTTGTGGAGGCTGGTGCCGTAATAATCGACGCCCAGGTCATCCCGCTTGAAGGGAAAGTGAGCGAAGGCGTGGGCGCCATCCACGAACACCTGGATCCCCTTGGGCCGAGCCATGTCCACGATCTCGCGCACCGGCATGATCTGGCCGCTGAGATTGGTGATATGGGTGACCCCGATGACCCTGGTCCTGGGCGTGATGGCGTTGGCAAACTGCTCGACCAGGTAATCCTTTGACGGCGGCGGCAGCTTGAAGGAAACTTCCTTGACCACGATGCCGTGCCGCCGCACCCGCTGGTCCCAGGTCGTGAGCATCCGCGGGTAGTTCTGGTTGGTGACGACCACCTCGTCGCCAGCCTTCAGGTCAATGCCCTGGATCAGCGTCTCCAGCGACTCGGAGGCGTTCCGGGTGATGGCCATCTCCTCCGGATCGCAGCCGAATTCCTCCGCCAGGCCCGCGCGCACCGTCTCGATCCTCGGCTCGAGAATCCGCCACATGTGTTCCGCCGGGATCTCATTGCAGAACCGCAGGTCGCGGATCATCTGCTCCAGCACGTGGGAGGGTGAGGGACAGACGCCACCGTTGTTGAGGTTGACGATGCTGCGGTCGATGTCGAAAGCGCGCTGGATGGTGCTCCAGTAGCTTTCATCGTCGGCGAGCGACGACGGGGCGCGCTCACCCGCGATGGCCCAGCTCTCGCGGAGCCGCTGCACGGCGCGGGAATGGAAAACCGGCGCCGCCACTGCGGCACCCGACATGGAGGCAAGAAAGGACCGCCGCGAGGAGTACATGTATTGCTCCGGGTCCGAAAACGGGGGTCTGGGAGATTACGCAGATTGGGGGAGCGGCGTAAGAGGGTCGACGGTCAACGGTCAACGGTCAACGGTCGTCAGTCTTCGGCCATCAACTGTCGTGTCACTCGGAGGCCGCGACGCGGCCGAAGAGACGGAGCGCGGCCTGAGTTCGGCCCCTTCGCTGCGCTCAGGGTGACAGCTCGCGTCGACCGTCGACCGTTGACCACCCGCCGTTGACCGTCGACTATTCTCCCATGCCCATCATCTGGCGCACCGCCCTCCTGCTGGTCCTCTCCAACATCTTCATGACGTTCGCCTGGTATGCCCATCTCCGGAACCTCGGCGACCGGCCCTGGTGGATCGCGGCGCTCCTGAGCTGGGGCATCGCGCTGTTCGAGTACCTGCTCCAGGTGCCCGCCAACCGGATTGGCTACTCGGCGCTCTCGCTCGCGCAGCTCAAGATCCTGCAGGAAGTGATCACGCTCTCGGTCTTTGTGCCCTTTGCCGTGCTCTACATGCGCCAGCCCATCAAGCTGGATTTCCTCTGGGCCGGACTCTGCCTGCTGGGCGCGGTGTATTTCATGTTCCGCGGAGGGCTGGGACGGTGAGGCAGGCTACGCTGAGCGGAGCGGTCCTGCTCCTCATGCTTGCCTCCTGCGACCGTCGACCGTCGACCGTCGACGGTCAACGGTCAACGGACCCTACCGCCTGGACCTTCCAGCCCGGCGTCTCCTTCGGGCCCCTCACGACGGATGGATCGGAAGAGGATCTCATCGCGGCCTTTGGCGCCGCCCAGGTCCAGCCCGAAGCGGTTTCGCTGGGCGAGGGCGAATCAGAGCCCGGCTCGGTGGTCTTTCCGGGTGACCCGCTCCGGCGCTTCGAAGTGGCCTGGGGCGACACCCTGCAGCGGCGCGCGCCGAGTTTTGTCCTGCTCACCGGCGACACCACCCTCTGGCATGGGACGCGCGGACTCACGCTGGGTGTTTCCCTTGCCCAGCTCGAGACGCTCAACGGCAAGCCGTTCGGCATGGCGGGCTATGGCTGGGACTACGGCGGCTCCGTGCTGTCATGGAAGGATGGCCAGCTGGCGGACCTGGAGGGCAGGGTGGCCGTGGCGCTCGCGCCCAGAGACCCCAGCGCCGATGTCTCCCACGTGCTGGGCGATGGCGAATTTCTCTCGTCCGATTCCACGCTCCGACGGCTCCAGCCGAGGATCAATCGCCTGGTAGT
Source organism: Gemmatimonadales bacterium (assembly GCA_035708725.1). Taxonomy (GTDB): domain Bacteria; phylum Gemmatimonadota; class Gemmatimonadetes; order Gemmatimonadales; family GWC2-71-9; genus CAMLHP01. Next base: position 4,838 of record DASTFH010000109.1, read on the forward strand.
GCGCTTCGAGTAATGGTCAATCCCGGCGCGTCGCTCCTGGTATCATGGAAGCGGCTCCAGCATCTTCCTGGTGGCGCCTGGCTCTTCAGCCGGCTGGTGAACCGGCTGGTACCCTACACCGGCTCCGTGTCACCGCGCGTGCGCGTGCTGGAGCCGGGCCACGCCATCGTCACGCTGCGTGACCATCGCGCCGTACGTAATCATCTCCGGTCCATTCACGCCGTCGCCCTCATCAATCTCGGCGAGTTCGCCAGCGGGCTCGCCATGCTCACCGCGTTGCCCGAGGGTCAGCGCGGCATCGTGACGTCGCTTGCCGCCGACTACACCAAGAAGGCACGCGGCGCGCTGGTGGCGGAAGCCCGCGTGCCCCCGGGTGCGGCAATCACGGAGCCGGTTGACCGAGACGCGGAAGCCGAGATCCGGGACGCGTCCGGCGACGTCGTCGCCATTGTCCGGGCACGCTGGCGCATTTCGCCGGCCCGCTCATGAGCGCGCGCGAGACTGCACTCACGCATCACGCCGGCATCGAGATTCCGCTCATCGGTGGCGCCATGTATCCCTGCAGCAATCCGGAGCTGGTCGCGGCGGTGAGCGACGCGGGCGGGATCGGGATCGTGCAGCCGGTGTCGCTCACGTTCGTCTACGGGCATGACTTCCGGGAAGGACTGCGATACATCCGGCGGCTCACCGCCAGGCCGGTCGGCATGAATGCGCTGATCGAGCAATCGTCCCGCGCGTACCACGAACGGATGGCGCGCTGGGTGGACATTGCGCTGGAGGAGGGCATCCGCTTCTTCGTCACGTCGCTTGGCAATCCGCGCTGGGTGGCAGAGCGGGTCCACGCGGCAGGCGGCGTGGTCTATCATGATTCAACCGAATACAAGTGGGCCGCGAAAGGCCGGGATGCCGGTGTGGACGGGCTGATCGGCGTCAACCGGCTCGCGGGCGGGCACCCGGGCACGCGCACGCCGGAGGCGCTGCTCGACGAGCTCGCTCCGCTCGGGCTTCCGATCGTCTGCGCCGGCGGTGTGGGAAGTGCCTCACGGTTTGCCGCCATGATGCAACTCGGCTACGCCGGGGTGCAGATGGGAACCCGGTTCATCGCAACGACGGAGTGCAAGGCAAGCGAGCCATACAAGCGTGCCATCCTGGATGCGGATGCAGATGACATCGTGCTGACCGAGCGGCTCACCGGCGTGCCCGTCGCGGTGATCCGGACGCCATTCGTTGAACGCCTGGGAACTCGCGCCGGGGCGCTGGCCCGCTGGATGCTCCGCCACCGGCGCACCAAGCACCTCATGCGCAACATCTACGCCCTTCGATCACTCTGGCAGCTCAGGCGCGCTTCGCTCGACGAAACGGGTGAGCGAGATTACTGGCAGGCGGGACGGAGTGTGGGGGAGATAGATGAAATCCTTCCGGCAGGCCAGATTGTGCGTGCCTGTGGTGAGGCGTAATTTGGTCAACGGTCGACGGTCGACGGTCGACGGTCTACGGTCGACGGTCGACACGAGCTGTCACCCTGAGCGAAGCGAAGGGGCCGTGGTTCTGGTTAAGCTCCGCCTCTTCGGCCGCGTCGCGGCCTCAGAGTGACATCGCTGTTGTTGACTGTTGACCGTAGACCCTCGACCCCAGCTTGATCTCGAACCAGCATCGGAGTCCCAGTGGTTACAGCCATCATCCTCTTCACCATCTCCCGCGGCCGGGTCAATGAAGTCGCCGAACGGCTGGCGGCACTTCCCGGCGTCGCGGAAGTCTATTCCGTGGCCGGGCGGTATGATCTCGCGGCCATCGTGCGGGTGCCACGCAACGAGGACCTCGCCGACCTGGTGACCAGCCACATGGTGGGGATGGACGGGATTGCCGCCACCGAAACGCTGATCTCCTTCCGGGCTTTCAACAAGAAGGATATCGAAGCGGGCTTTGCACTGGGCGGCGAGGGGGGCCGGTGAGCGAACCGGTAGGCTCGTCGAAGCCGCTCATCATCGGCGTGGCGGGAGGGTCAGGCTCCGGCAAGACCACGGTGGCACGCGCCATCCACGATGCGCTCGGCGTGGACGGCGCCTTCATTGACCAGGACGCCTACTACAAGGAACTGGGGCACCTGTCGCTGGAAGAGCGGAAGCGGGTCAATTTTGATCACCCTGACTCGATAGACTTCGATCTCTTTCTCGATCATCTCACCCGCCTCTCCAACGGCCAGCCGATCGAGAAGCCCACGTATGATTTTGCGGCGCACACCCGAAGCGACCGCCGCATCCTCATCCAGCCGAGCGACGTGGTGCTGGTGGACGGCATCCTGCTGTTCGTGGATCCCCGCCTGAGGATGCTGTTTGATATCAAGGTATTCGTGGATGTGGACGACGACGTGCGCTTCATCCGGCGGCTGCAGCGCGACCTCACCGAGCGGGGACGTACGCTGGACGACGTGATCCGGCAGTATCTCGCCACCGTTCGTCCCATGCACCTCGAGTTCGTGGAGCCGTCCAAGCGCTACGCCGACGTGATCCTGCCGGAAGGCGGCCACAACCAGATTGGCGTCGAGATGGTGCTGGCGCGCGCCGAGCTGGAACTGCGCCGGCGCCAGGGCCTCGCCATCTCGTGAGCAACAAGCCGAAGGAGGACATTGCCGTCCGCGCCCGCAACATGGGTGTGGGCCTGATCCGCCGTCACATCTTCCTCTGCTGCGAGCAGACCAAGCCGAAGTGCTGCACCCATGAGGAAGGGCATGCCTCGTGGACCTACCTGAAGGAACGCCTCAGCGAACTCCATCTCGTGAAGGAGGGCGGAGTCTACCGCACCAAGGCCAACTGCCTCCGTATCTGCCAGCAGGGCCCGATCGCCGTGGTCTGGCCCGATGGTGTCTGGTACCGGGGCTGCACGCCCGTAGTGCTGGAGCGCATCATCCAGGAGCATCTGATCGGCGGCGTGCCAGTCGAGGAATTCCGCATTCCCGTAGCCGCTGGTCTACCCGAATAACCGCTCGTCCCACTGCGTGTGAAGCGTGCACGCTCGTCCGTCTCCAGTTGCAAGTCGTCGGTCGTCAGTCATCGGTCGACGACTGATGACCGAAGACAGACGACCATGGATTCACCATGCGCGACGAGCATCGCCCCAAGCAGGATCTCATCAACGAAGTCGTTGCGCTCCGGAAGCAGGTGGCGGACCTCAAGGAGGCATCCGTTGTCCGCTGGCGGATCGAGCAGGCGCTGCGGCGCTCGGAAGAGAAATACCGCGAGCTGGTGGAGCTCGCGCCCGGCGGCCTCTGCCGCATGGATGCCGACGGCGCGCTGGAGCAGGTCAATCAGCCCGTCGCCGAACTGCTCGGTTGCGAGACGCAGACCGAAGCGCTCGATTTTGTCGCCACATTCGGCTTGTTCGAGGACGAGCGGGAAGAGCGTGAGCTCTTCGACGCGCTCCGGCATGGCGGTGCCGTGCACAATTTTGCGGCTCGACTCCGCCGCTCGGGCGGCGGCAGCGTGCCGGTCTTTCTTTCCGGTCGAGCGTTGCACGACAATGGCGCCATCGCGGGGTTTGTGTTGCTGGTCATGGCGGATACGACGTGCGAGGAACCGGCGGAGCTGTGAGCTGTGAGCTGTGAGCTGTGCGCACCGAGGCTCACCCATCCGTCATTCCCGCGCAAGCGGGAATCCATGAGGGCTTCGGACACGGCGCTTCATACCGGCTGACGCGTCCAACGCGAAGAACCAGCTCGCGCAGGGCTCCTTATGGATTCCCGCGTTCGCGGGAATGACGCTCGGAAATGAACGTGTCCGCCCCGTCCGCCTTGTCCGCCCCGTCCGTCCTGCCGCTGTGCTCAAATCCCACCCACACGCATCTCCGGTTCGTCCCAGACCACCCCCTCGGAGGTGCATCATGTTCCGCCCGCAGCTTGGCGTCGCCGCCCTGGCCGGCGCGCTCCTGTTCCTGCCGCTTGCCCGTGCCAACCCGCCCGCCGGTATCGTCACTGGCGCGGTCACCGACGACACCGGCGCGCCGATCGCCAATGCCAGCGTGACCATCCTCGGCACGGCATATACCGCGCTCACTGATCCCAAGGGCCAGTACATCATCCGCGGCGTGACACCCGGCACCTACGACATCCGCTCGGCGTTCATCGGGTATCGCGCGGTGCGACAGCGGGGCATCGTCATCCGCGAGGGCGACACGACGCGCGTCAACTTCATGCTGACCGCCACCACCGCAGAGTTGGCGGACCTCATGGTCGCCACCGAGGCTCCGCTCGCTCCGCGCGACGAGATGACCACCAAGCAGCGTGTGAGTGGAGACTTCCGTGCGCGACTGCCGGTTGACGCTGCGCATGAGGAAGCGTCCATCCAGGCCGGGGCCCTGACGGCGCAGTACGGCAACGCTCAAAGCGGCTACATCGCCCTCGACCCCTCGACCTCTCGACGCCGCGACCGCTTCAACACCGAGGAATACTCCCGCATCACCGACAACCGCTTCCTCGCGGCGCTTACCAATCCGCTCTCCACGTTCTCCATTGACGTGGACCGCGCGTCCTACAGCAACGTGCGGCGCTTCCTGACGCAAGGCCAGCGGCCGCCGGCCGATGCGGTGCGGATCGAGGAGCTGGTGAACTATTTCAGTTACGACTACGCCGAGCCGGAGGGACGGGATCCGTTCACGATTGCGGCGGACGCCGCCCCGGCGCCATGGAACCGGCGGCACCAGCTGGTACGCATCGGCATCCAGGGAAAACGCTACCAGAGCCGAGAGATCCCACCCAGCAACCTGGTGTTCCTGATTGATGTCTCGGGCTCGATGATGAGCGAGGACAAGCTGCCGCTGGTGAAGCAGGCATTCCATACGCTGGTGCGCCACCTGGG
>DASTFH010000110.1:0-16505 GCA_035708725.1 Gemmatimonadales bacterium
TCAAGGGCTTCTGTTGCATGGGCACCCTTTACATGTCATTGCGAGACGCCCGCAGGGCGTCGAAGCAACCTTGCAGCCCGACCGCGATCCCCTTGCCGACCCCAGCCTTTTCAACGCAGAGGCGCAGAGGACGCGGAGGGAAGCGCAGAGGGCCTCGTTCAAGAACTCAAAGAAATCTCCGATCGCGCTACGCCCATGAACCACGGAGAAACGGAGGTAACGGCGGGGAGACTGGGAGACTCCGCGTTGAGCTAAGCAAACCGCAAGCTAACTCGCCCGTCTCACCCCCTCCTCCGACCGCCGCCTCCCCGGCTCCCTCTGCAGTGACGCCCGGTACTCGGCCACCGCCTCATCCCGGCGGCCCAGCTCGAGCAGCATGTCGCCGAGGAGTTCTTGCGCCGGCGCGAGCGGCCCGGGACTGATCGCCGATTTTTCAGTGGCCACCTCGCGCTCCACCGCCTGCCGCATCCGGGCCAGCGCCTGCTGCGTTCGCCCCGCCGCGAAGTCGCGCCACGCCGAGGCCCCCAGATGCTGGATCGCCACCTGCTCCGCCCAGTACGCTTCCCCGGCATCCGCCAGACGCTTCTGGAGCGCTGAGAGCGTGTCCGTCGCGATGCCGGCGGCGATGGTGTCACCCGCGCGCGCAGCCCCCAGCGCCCTGGCAAACCAGGTCACTGCATCAGCAAAGGGATAGTCACTCCGGGCCACGGGCAGGGCTGCGGCCTGCTTCCACGCGCCCCGCTCCACCGCATAGCGCGCAGGAATTGCCGCCAGCGCAAAGACCCCCGCTGACCCTGGCGCCGCTCCGGTGATGGCCTTCGGGTCAAATCGCTCGGCTATTTCGGGAAGTCGTTGCACGATAGCCAATGCAGCAGTGTCCTGCCCCAGCTGCAGGTCGGCATACACGGCGTAGTCGGCGGCGTGCAGCGCCTCCGCCAGCGATCCCTGCGCAATCGCAGCATCCATGGACAGCAGATTTGCGTGGACCGATTCCTTCCACATTCCTACCTGCGTGAACGTGTGCGACGGCATGTGCAGAGCATGCGCCGCTGCCGGCGCGATGGCGCTGTAACGTTCCGCGGCGCCGATCGCCTGATCGGCCAGCGCCGGTACGTCATAGGCGTGGATGATGTAGTGGGCCAGGCCTGGATGGTCCGGCTGGGACCGGAAAAGTCCCTCGAGGATGGCGCCGGCCTGACGCTGTTTGGCGTACGTCTTGTCGCTAGGTGACGCGGACTGAACCAGGGCGAGCGCGTGGAAAATGCGGGCTTCGGTGTCGGCGGGATTGCGGGCCGCGACCTGCGCCATCGCGGCTTCGTAGCCCGCGAGACGCTCCTGCTGGTTGCGCGTCCCAGCATCCGAATAGAGCTGCGCGACGGCCTCGATATAGTCACGCTCTCGAGGAGTGGCCCTGCTGCTTGCGCGCCGGGCCGCGTCCACTGCCTCCATGCCAGCCGCGATCGCCGCCGGCGGACGGATGTTCGGCGCCATGGGGTTGCTCCATCGCGCGAGTGCTATGCCCCACCACGCCATGGCACAGGTGGAATCGGCTGTAATCACGGCCTGAAATTCCCGCATGGACGCGGCAAACTCGAACGAATGCAGCAGCGCCACACCGCGGTCGAATCCTGGCGCCACTGATGTGGCGCAGGAGGTCTGGAAATGAACGGTGCCTAGCTTGTCGGCGGTGGGATGCGCACGCTCCTGGGCTGACAAGGCTGGAGTCAGTGCAATGGGGATGACGGCCGCCAGAAGCAGGGAGAGGCGGGACCACATGGGGGACTCCTGAAGGGTACCTGGCTAATCTGGTGCCTGGAGCAGGATCGGCAAGACTGACCTCGCGCGTCATTGCGAGGAAGGCCCAACGGGCCTGACGAAGCAATCGGGTCGCCCGACGCATTTATCTCCGATTTACATATTGTCCCAGCTTTGCCGCATGACCCGCCGCACCCTTGCTGCCGTCTACACCCTGACCTCCAGCAAGCGGACAGTGCTGTACGTTGGCGTCACGAGTAACGTCCCCTCCGCATGGCTCAGCCTCGGGCCGGCACATGTCCAGGGTTCACCAAGCGCTAAGGCGCCCGGTACCTCGTATGGTACGAGTGGCACGAGGATATCCGGCAGGCTATAGCCCGGGAAAGGCAGATCAAGGCCGGCAGCCGCGCGGCCAAGATCACGCTGATCGAGGAAATGAACCCCGACTGGCGAGACTTGGCCGGAGAATCGGGATTGGCGTAGGGCTACCCGATTGCTTCGTCGAGCCCTTTGGGCTCTCCTCGCAATGACGCGAGGAGCTAGCTTCCAGCCGCCGAGCCGCCTACCGCTCCAAGAATGGCTCCACCGCGCTCACCAGCGCCGGCGTCACACCCATCTCGTAGTGCGTGACGTTCGGCAGTATGGCCAACCGGTTCTGCGAGATGTGTTCCCGGTTCCAGCCGGCGTCGCGCTGGCCGCCGCCGAGCAGGTGATATGACTTCACGATGTGATCGAGCTGGATCATGTCGGCGTCGCCATAGACCAGCATGACCGGCATCTTCAGCCGCGGCAGGTCGCCCGTCCAGTCATACGGCTGCCGCATGGCCGCGCCCATCGCGTCGAGCAGCTTCGGGAACTCGGTCGAGTCGGGCGCGATGGCCACGTACGACTTGTACATGGGCGTGTCTTTCATCATGGGCGCCATCGCCGCACCGACTGCTGCCTGCTGTGGCAGCATTTCCGGATAGAATCCGTCCTGCGCAAACGGTGTGGAGACGAGCACGAGCCGCCGCACCAGCGATGGATGCTGGAGCGCGAGCCGGAACGCTACGCCGCCACCGAAGGAGTAGCCCATGACGTCCACCTGCTTGTAGCCGAGGGAATCGAGGATGACCGCGAGGTCGTCACCGATATCAACCAGGTTGATCGGCCGGTTGCCCAGGGGGGTGCGGCCGTGGCCCTGCAGGTCCACACCAATCACCTGATGCTCGGCGGCGAGCGCAGCCAGGTTCGGGCCGAACATCTCGATCTGCCCCAGGCCACCGTGCAGTAGCAGGAGCGGCTCACCCTTTCCATAGATGGCGAAGTAATAGTTGATGCCGTTCGCGTTGACGTGGCCAGTCCTGGTGGGGATGGGCATCGAGGCTTGCGTGGATGCAGCAGCTCCAGGCTGCTCCTGGGCATGCGCGGGCGCAACGGTAATTGCCAGCGCGCCGATGAGGGAAGCGACTCCGGTACGGGGCTTCATCTGGGACTCCGCGAAGGGTTCACCATCATGTCGAATGAAGAAGGCCGGAATCGACCGGACTTGACAACTCGTAATCGACATATGTAGAGTTACGGCATGACGCGTTCCCTCCGCAGGTCACCCCAGACCCTGCTCGTGCTGGAGGCATTTCTCGCCGCTCCCGCCAGCTGGCAGTATGGATACGACATCAGCAGGGCCACTGGCGTGAAATCCGGCACGCTGTATCCGATCCTCATGCGGCTTGAGGAAGGCGGATTGCTCCGCTCTCGCTGGGAGGCGGCCGAAACCGGTCGCCCGCCGCGGCACCTCTACCAGCTCAACGCCGAGGGACTCCGGTCTGCGCGCGAATACGTGCGCGCGCACGGCGCGCGCCCCTCGGCATACCGGGGCCTCGCCGAGGCGGAGGGCTGATGCAGTTGCTCCGCCGTGCGGCGTTTCAGGTTCTGCGCGCAGGCGTGCGACTGGCGCCGGCGTCGAGCCGCCCGTGGGCTGCCGCGATGCTCGCCGAGCTCCACGAAGTACCGGGAGACCTCCCGGCGCTCCGATGGGCACTGGGGGGCGTGGCGGCTCTCTGCTGGCATGCATTCACTCACTCGCATCCGGTGCCGAGACTCGACGGCCAGATCACGTCCAGGCGCAATCGGCTGGCGATAGCCGGCGCCGTGCTGCTCCTGGCGGCACTCGCACTTGCCAGCAGGAGCGGTTTGTCCGTGAGCCGGCCAGCCAACGGCGGTGGCCCGCATGCCGTGACCGTGAGAGCGCCATGAACTTCGGCAAGCGACTGGCTGCGTTGCTGCTGGGACTAGTTGCGTGCGCCACGCCGCCTGCCGATGTGAACGGAGCATGGTCTGGGAAGGTGGATCCGGGCGGCAGTGACATGGATCTGGTGCTGGACTTGAGGGCTGCAGCGGACACCTTGAGCGGCTCGATCAGCACGCCCGGCGATGGGACCCGCTTCGCCATCGAGCACGGCAAGATCAACGGCGCACATCTCTCATTTGAGGTCAATGTTGCGCGTCCTGATGCGCCGTCGAACCGGTTCACGGTGACGGCGACCATTACCGGCAAACGGATGCAGGGCTCGATCGTCAATCGGGAAGAGGGCGTCACGATGCCGTTTACCGTGACGAAGGGCGGCCTCGCGCCTGCGCCTGTCACGGCGGCCAGGGATACCGGGCCACCGAGCCCGGAGGGTGGCGATCCGGAGCCGATGGATGCAAGGCAGGGCGTGCTCGCCGCTTTCCGCGATCACGAAGTCGTGGGGCTGGGAATACTCTCGTACGCCAACCAGGATCTTGACAACTTCATCCTCGAGTTGATTCGCGATCCTGCGTTCCCGCAAGTGGTGAACGATATCGTGGTGGAATGCGGCAACTCGCTCTATCAGGACGTGCTGGACCGCTACACGGCGGGCGAGGGCGTCCCGCTGTCGGAAGTGCAGAAGGTATGGCGCAACACGACCCAGCCGATGTGCGGGCTTGCCTCCTTCTACGAGGAACTCTTCCCGCTGGTGCGCCAGCTCAATGCGGCGCTCCCGGCTGACAGGAAGCTGCGGGTCCTCGCGGGAGATCCGCCCGTGGATTGGGGCAAGGTCAGGAGCAGGGACGACTTGCGACCGTTCCGGGACCGCGATGCCAGCATCGCGACCGTCATGGGTCGGGAGGTCCTGCTCAAGCACCGGAAGGCCCTCATGATCTTCGGTGTACGGCACCTGATGCATGGCGGTGGCGGCGCGGTCGGCATGTACGAGCGGAAAATCGAGCATGGCGACGGCCATCATCTGACCTATGTCGTGATGGCGCACAACGGGTTTGGCAATCATTCGTCGCTCACCCGTCACAACGATGCCCTGGAGCGGAAGCTGGCGTCGTGGCCCGTTCCCTCACTTGTCGCGCTTCGCGGCAGCTGGCTCGCCGACCTGGATTACGGCTATTTCTTCCCGGATGAAAGCGATGCGGCGGGCATCGCCGCACGGGTGGATGCCTATCTCTACCTGGGTCCCCGGGCGCTGCTGCTGAACCAGCCCGCTTCACTGACCGCGCTCACGGACACGGCATACATGCGAGAGCTGGCGCGACGAGCCACCGTCGAGCAGGGGCCGACGACTCCGGCAGAGATCCTCCGTAGTGCCCGTGATTCGACGGTCTTCTTCAATGCAGGCGCCGAACGGCCAGGCCGTGTCGATCCACCGTGAATTGCGGCGGCATCACTTGTCCGCCCTGTTCGCCCGGTCCGCCACTCCCATCGTAAATCCGCCCACCGAGTCCGGTGTCGAGATCAGCAACTGTGTGGGAGAAGCGGCGAGCAGCTTGCTCCAGCCGTGCACCTGGATGGCCCGGACGAACTTTCCGTCCCGTCCCACCTCATGATACGTCTGCATCGTGTCCGCGATGTGGCGGCTCTTTTCCAGGAAGACATGGCCGTCACTCGAGGAGAACGCCCCGACGAACGGAGGCTTGATCGGGGCGAATTGCAGCAACCCCGCCGTCCGCTGCAGCTCTGCAGGGAACGACGCGATGAAACGCTCGCGGTCGGTGTCGGTCACTTCGAGGATGCGATCCATGAGAGGCCGGCCTTCGTGCCAGTCACCGGTCGTGTCGCGCCAATCCACCCGGTTGTGATAATGCCGAGCCACCCAGAGGGAACCATCGGGCAGCACGCCCCAGTAATCCTCGCCGCTGAAGATCCGGCGGTCGAAACGTGTGCCCTGGTTGGTGACGACCTTGGCGAGGTCGAGCGGTGTGAGCTTGGCGACGGTGTCGGGCTTTGCCGTGGGCGAATCGAAGCGCACCACCGCGGAGCTGTCGCGATTGCCACTGCCGTCGGGACCAGGATTGGGCGAGCGCTTTCCATAGAGCCGGCCCTGCGCGTCAATGTCCGCCGGCAGGACGCCGCCGTCGAGCAGCGGCATGTCACGCACGAATTTGCCGTCAGCGGTCCAGGCCGTGACCCGCCGCGTGCCCCAGTCGCTCAGGAAGAAAGTGTCGGCCAGGGCAAAGAGCCGGACCGGATGCTGCAGCCGGCCACCGGCGTCGAGCCGGGTGGCGCGCTTGGTGGCGAAGTCGAGCAGCGCGACGGCCTGGTCATCGGGCGAGAGAACCACAAATCGTTGAGCGCCAACCCACGCTCCCTCGGCGTCCTGCCCGATGTCGACGTGGATGGTATCGGCACCGGCAGAGAGGACCACCGGCGGCGCCGGCGGCTCAGGCTTGCCGCAGGCGGCGAGGAGGAGGGCGGCGGCAGCGGCGAAAGATTGAGTACGCATGCCTGTAAGATGGGCAGGATGGGCAAGATGGGCGAGATGGGCGGGTCGACAGGGCGAGCAGGCGAGCAGGGGCAAGGCGAGAAGGAGATGCTAACCATGCGTCATTGCGAGGAGGCGCCGGAGGCGCTGACGAAGCAATCGAGTCGCCGGGATCGGGATGCTGGCTACCCGATTGCTTCGGGTGCTTCGCACCCTCGCAATGACGCGTCGACCGTCGACCGTTGACCACCTGCTCGCCCTTATCGCCCTGTCAGAACCTTCTCAAACCACGCCATGGCCCTCGGATCATTGCTGCGCGAGAGCCAGAACATGGCATTGCGGCGGATCTCGGGATCGCGATCCGATTCCGAAATCTTGATCAGGGCTGGCACGCTCTCGTCAGCCGGGCGGCGGCTCAGGCCGAACACGGCGGACTGGCGCACCTCGCGGTCTTCGCTCGCGTCCGCGGCGATGTCGCCCATCGCCTTCACCACCTTGTCCCCCGCCGACTGGCCCACCCAGAAGAGGGCGCTCTGCCTGGTCTTCCTTGGCAGGTCCTTGTCCTTTGCCATCGCGAGCAGTTCCGGCCAGATGGTGATGCTGTCGGCGAGCTGGGCAGCCAGCACGGCCTGGTTGCTGGCCTCGGGATTCTTCCGCGCGACATCCAGCAGGTAATGCGCGGCGTCGGGCGCTCGTACCATGCCGAGGTCGGTGGCGGGCGGGGCGTCCGCACGCCAGGAGCCAGCGACGCGTACGTGCACGTGACTGATGGTCACGCCGGACTTCGTGAAGACGATCCGCACCGGGCCATACTCGCAGTCGCTTTCCCACTGCGAGTCAGTGTCGCGCGACGTGTTGATGTTGGTGCCGTCGCCGCAGACGCCGGGGCGGGCGGTATAGCTCATCCGCATCACGCCATCGGGCGCCTGCGCCACGCGTTCGGCCACTGATTGCGCCCGGAGCAACCCGGGCGCGAGCAGGACAGCGGTCATCAGGATGGTTGGTCTCATTGTTCCAGCATCTCCTCCAGCAGCTTCGTGGCGCGCGGGTCCTTCGACTGGCTGAGCCAGAAGACGGCCTGCTGGCGCAGTTCCTTGTCCTTGGACGTCTTCGCGATGTTGATGAGCCGGTCGGTAATGGCCGGGTCATTGGGGCGCCGGGCCATCAGCATGACCATCATCCCCTGCATTTCGTCATCACCTGGGAGCGAGTCGAACAGCTTGAGCAGATCGGCCGTGGGGAGGTCGCTCTGGACCAGGGTGACCAGCGCCTGCTGGCGCAGCTCGCTCTCCTCATTCTTGTTGGTGGCGATCTGCATCAGCCACTGGGTGTCCTTGTCGCGCCGAGTCATCATGGCCACGAGGATCTGCTGCTTCATCTCCGTGGTCTTCGCGTTGGCGTAGAACTGCTTGAGCTCCGCCGGCGTCGTCTCCGGGTCGCGCGCCACGTTGAACAGCGCGGCCTGCGCCAGGTCGGGCGAGAGGCCCGGCCTGGTGACATAGGAGCGAAGCAGGCGCCGAGCCTCGGGATCATGCTTGGTACTGAGGGCAAAGAGCGCCGCCTGCTGGACATCCTCGTCCTTGGTGGCCTGCAGGACCGAGTCGAGCACCGTCACGGCACGTGGATCATCGGTGCGCGCCAGCCAGAACACCGCTCCCTGACGCACTTCCTGGTCGGGGTCGCCCACCGCCCGCAGCAGCAGCTTGCTCGCCGCCGGGTCGTTGCTGGTGGCCAGCACGAACAGCGCGTGCCGCCGAAGGCAGGCCGACCCCGAGTCGCGCTTCTCCATCACCTTCTCGATGATGGGGATGGCGCGCTCGGCGTTGTTGCGCATGAGGCCCTGGAGCGCCATCACCTTGACGTCGGTGTCCTCGCCGCAGTCGTCATCACTCATCGCCAGCATCGGCCGTGGCGCCTTCGGCGGCTTCGGCGACTTGGGAGTCCTCGGTACGCCCATCGGCGGCATCGGCGCCACGACCGGCGCGGTCATCCGCACCAGGTCTTCACTGGCGTTCATGTCACCCAGGCGGGCGAGCTCGGAGGTGATCCGCACCGATAGCGCTTCGGCGTCACCCCTGGTCGCGGTCTTCGGAAAGCGGCTCGACTGATCAAGGAGCTTGACCTCGGCCAGCTGCAGGTTGGCTCGCCCGCCCAGCCGATAGAGTGCAAACGCCTGCCAGTAGAGTCCGTCGGCCACGTAGCCCGACTCGGGATACTGCGTTTCCAGCTTCTTGAATGCCTCGAACGCCTCCCGGTAGCGTCCCCTGTTGAGCGCCTCGCGGGCGACACGGTAGAGGGAGTCGGCGGGGTCGGCCTGGAGCCATGGGGCGGGGACAACAGTCGCCATGCGCAAAGCGCTGTGCGCTGTGCGCTGTGCGCCGTGCGCCAAGTGCTCGACTCCTCGACCCCTCGACCCCTCGACCCCAGTCCCCAGCATCAACACCCCGGCCAGGACCAGCATCAAACGCGACATCACAATGCTCCTTGCGGCACGGCCGCGACGGGACCCGACGTGACTTCGGTCCGGATCCGGGTAAGAATGCCGCCGGCTTCAAGGCCGTCGGTGATCATCTGTGCATCGGCCTGCTTGTCTTCCACAGGCAGCTGGGCGATCTGTGCCAGCACCAGTTCGATATCGTCAAGCAGGCGGCTCACCTTGGGATCATCCGCCGCGGGCGAATCCATCAGCAACCGGTTGCTCACCAGCAGCTCGCGTGCAGCAGCCGGTGCCAGCGACTCGTCCTTTCCCTCGCGCACCGAGGCGCGGAAGAGCGTCAGGAACGTCTCGGCCTGGGCAAAGTGACGCTCGGCGGCGACGGCAAAGGCGGTCGAGGGTCGAGAGTCGAGGGTCGAGGGTCGAGGGTCGCGGGTCACGGGTCGTGAGTCGCGGGTCGCGCTGTCATTGCGAGGAGGCGCCGTTGGCGCCGACGAAGCAATCGGATCGCCTGAGTCCGTCGTCAGGGCCACCCGATTGCTTCGGCCGCTTTGCGGCCTCGCAATGACGCTCGAGGATCCGGGGCCGTCGACCGTTGACCGTTGACCGTCGACCGTGGTCATCCGCCCGACATAAATCCCCACCGCCAGCACCGCCGCGATCGGCAGGGCCACGCGAATCACCCGACGGAACGGGAGCACTCGCGTCCGCCCCGTCCGCCCTGTCCGCCCAGCAATCGCTTGCCACATCTCCTCCCTCGGCATGTCGCCCGGGGCGTTGTAGCTGCGGGCGTGGGTGAGCAGCGTCTCGTCGAGGGGCTCCTGCGCGAGGTCGTCAGTCGTCAGTCGTCGGTCGTCAGACGACCGATGACCGACGACCGATGACTGCTCGTCCTTCACGAAATCATCGTCATTCATACGTCACTCCGGTGCATGCGCCGAGAGGGCCTGGCGCAGTCGAGCGCGGGCGCGAAAGAGCTGCGCCTTGGAGGTGCCGCTGGTGATCGAGAGCGTCTGGCCGATTTCCTCATGGGTATAGCCCTCGATGTCATGCATCACGAAGACGGTGCGGTAACCGTCAGGCAGTGCGTCAATGGCGCGGTGCATTCCGCTTCGCAGGTCCGGCTCGCCCAGGTGCCCTGATGTCCCGGTTTCCTCGGCGAAGTCGATCGGGACGTGGCGGCTGGCGAGCCGCTTCCGGGTCCGGAGCGCGTTGAGCGCGACCGAGACCGCGATTGCCCCGATCCAGGATCCCAGTGCCGACTCCCGCCGGAAGTCCCCCAGCCGGTTGAACGCCTTTATGAAGGTGTCCTGGACGCAGTCGGCGGCCGTGTCGGCATCGCCCACCATCCGGTACACCAGCCGATAGACGCGGTCCACATGCGCGTCATACATGGCGCGTTCGGCACTCGGGTCGCCGGAAAGGACACGATCAATGAGCTGCGCTTCGTCCACGGGACTCCCGGGTTCGGCGGCCTGCAGACCGCTGGACGGCCCCAGGCCGCCCCTGCGTGTACGGTGATATGACACGGGGATGGGGGAAAGGGTTTCGTCAGGGCGAGCAGGAGGTCAGGGCGAGCAGGGCGAGCAGGTGGGCAGACGGGGCGGACAGGCTTGGATGGGCAGGATAGGCGGGAGGGGCCGGTAGTCTGGCGTGTCATTGCGAGCGCGCCGCAGGCGTGCGAAGCAAACTTGCAGCCCGACATCGGCGTTCCCGCCGGAGCTCCGCTCATGAAATCACGGTCGAGCTGCAAGGTTGCTTCGTCGGCCCCTGCGGGGCCTCCTCGCAATGACAGCGTCTGGCCGCTTCCGAACTACCTGCCCATCTCGCCCATCCTGCCGCAACGCAACCTTTTCCCGTCTCGTATCATCTCATACCTGAAACGACCCACAGTGCAGGGCCCCATGACACCACCGATGATTGAAACAGCTCCAGGACATTACGTCATTCTCGACCACGGTGAGCCGATCGGCGAAGTTCCATTGCCGGAGCGCAAGCCCGTTGTTGGGGTCGGGGAGAAGACGGTGTTTCTGGTGATCAGGCCGGTCGAGAGTCCGGAGTCGAGAGTCTAGGGTCGTTTGCCAAACTCACAGCCTCGACTCTTGACCCTCGACCCTCGACCCCTGTGCGACCTGCGACCACTCCCACGCATCCCTTCTCCCGTCCACCACCGAGACGGGCTCGATGCGCCGAACAGGATCCCTCTGCTCCCTGCTGCTCCTCGCTGCCGCCCTCCCAGTCGTCGCCCAGCAGGTGCCGGTGCAGCAGCTTTCCAAGCCTGAAGTCGAATTTCCCGACCCCTTTGACCAGGTGACCGCCGTCCGCGAGCTGGGTGATGGCCGGCTGGTCGTCGCCGACCTCTATGCCCGCACGGTGTCGCTGGTGGATCTCGCGTCGGGCCAGGCGAAGGCAATCGGGCGCGAGGGGCAGGGCCCCAACGAGTTCGGCTTTCCCGTGGCGCTGGTGCCGTTGTCTCACGACACCACCTGGCTGGTGGATCCGGCCCAGAGCCGCTTCCTCGTGATCCTTCCCGACGGAACGCCAGCCGGTACCATACCCTTTCCGGATGAATTTGGCGGGATGGCACGGGTGAAGGGGGCCGATGCGCGCGGCCGAATCTATGCGCAGGGCACCGGCTTCACCCTTGGCCCCGGCTCCGACCCGCGCGCACTGCCCGACTCCGCGCCGGTCCTGGTCTGGGATCGTGCGGCCAAGTCGGTCACGCCGGTCGGGAAGGTCAAGGTTCCTGCGGTTGCCGTCGCTACATCAGGGAGCGCCGGCAGCCGCTCGGTCACGATGCGGCAGCAGCCCTTCCCGGTGGCTGACGACTGGGCGGTGACCAGCGCTGGCCGGGTCGGCTTCGTGCGCTCCGGAGACTATCATGTGGAATGGAGGGCGCCGGCCCCGAGGGTGGGTCCGGCCGTGGCGTTCAGGCCGGTGCCAGTCACGGATGCCGACAAGAAGGAGCTGGAGGAGCGGATGAAGGACAGGCGCGGCGCGTTCCGGGTTACGCGCACGGATGGCAACAGCAGGGGACAGATTTCGAGCGCTCCGCCCCCCTCCGAGCCGGCGGAGCCGCGGGTGGACTGGCCAGCGCAGAAGCCGCCATTTACGCCCAACTCTGCCATGACCTCCCCGGAGGGAGAGCTCTGGGTCGAGCGGTCACAGCCGGCCGGCGCACCCGAGCTCGTGGATGTCTTTGGTCCCGCCGGCAACCTGCTGCGCCAGGTGAAGTTGCCAGCTGGCACCCGGCTCGTGGCGGTGGGTGCGAAGGGGATCTACGCGGCGCGCACCGACGACGACGGACTCTGGTACCTGCAGCGCTACAAGAAGCCCTGACCCATTTGACGATCCATTGACGGCGCGTGGCTATCGTGAGCCATGCGCCGTTTGCTTTGCCTCCTCGCCGTACTTCCCGCCGCCTGCGGGCGTCCCGCTGACGCGGGGCGCCTCCTGCTCGACGATGGCCGGCGCGTTGCGGAGCTTGCTGGTGCCGAGAGCACGGCGGTGCTCTTCTATGATCCATCGCGCTGTTTCTCCTGCGGCAGCACCCTGCCTGAGTGGATTGCCTGGCGCGCCGTCCATCCCGACCAAGTCCGCCTGATCCTCACCGACAAGCCAACCGACGGCGAGCGCCGCCAGCTGAGGGCGGGGCGCGCCGAGGTGGATGGGCTGGTACCGGGTGCGGGCTGGATGGTGGAGGGACGCTCGATGCTCGTGGTCCTGCTGGTGGACGGCCGGGAGGCCTGGACTGGCGTGGCGGGGCCATTGCAACTCTTCACCCCCCAACAAGCGAGGAAATGATGCGTGCACTCCTTCGGAGGTTGGTGCCGGCGTTGCTGGCACTGGTGTGTGTCGTGCCGGCGGCTCAGGCGCTCCCGATCTACATCTTTCCGGTTACCGTCGGCAACCACCAGTGGAAGGACCTGGACGGCAAGTGTGTGTCGAGCTGTGCGCACGCGGAGCTCTGCCCCTGCGCGCCGACCAGATTCGGCGGCTTCTGGATCAATGTTCCATGAGGAGGCACACCGTGATGCGGATCATTCCGGTGGCGCTTGCGCTCTGCGCGTTGCTGCCGGCCACCGGGCGCGCCGTCCCACTTGATCCCTTCTACTACCAGTGGAGGGATATTCTCGGCCGCTGCATGGATACATGCAACAACAATTACTACCGCTGTCCGTGCATTCACATTCGCATGCCCCGATGAGAGTGGCTGTCGCGGTGAGCCTGGTGCTCGGCGTGATGGCCTGCAGGAGCGACACCCCCCTGTCGCACGAGGGGACCGGCCCCGCTGTTTCGCTGGTTGATAGTGTGGTCCTGAGCGAAAGCGGAGCGAAGTACATTGCCCAATTGGGTGGAGTGGTGGAAGACGGTGCGGGCCGGTACCTCATTACCGACATGGCGCAGTCGCGGGTGGTGCGGTTTGCTCCTGACGGTCGGTGGCTCGATGTGATCGGGCGGAAGGGCGACGGGCCCGGTGAGTTTCGCGGGCCCACCCAGGCAGTGCCCATGCACGGCGACAGCGTTGCCGTGGGCGATGACCAGCTCCGCCGGCTTACCGTGTTTGATGGAGCCGGCGATCGCGTGCGCGAGGTGGGCTATCCGGGCATCATTCGCAACGTCGTGGCGCGCGGGGACGGGATCTGGTTTGGCGGCGTGGAGCAGGGGAGCGAGACCGGCATCACCCGCTGGGATGGCGACAGCGCGTTCCAGCACTTCTTTCCCTTTCCCGCGTCATATAAGGAAAGCTCGCCGCTCCGCGGCATCTTCACCATCGTGGCGCTGGATGCCTGGGCCGACACGCTCGTGGCCGGATATTCGGGCAGCAACGAGATCGTCTTCATGGATAGCGCCGGTCGAGAGCTTGACCACCTCGACCTCCCGACCGCACGCCGCAAGGGCGTGACCGAGAAGGGGCTGGCCCTCATCGCCGCCCCCGAGACCCCATTTCCCGAGCGCTTCTCGGCGATGTCCGGGCTGTTCGCGCTGCATCGCCTCTCCAGCGGCCAGATCGCCGCGGTGCACATGGACCAGGTGCTCGATGGCAACGCCATCGAAAGCGTGGTCTGGCTCTCGCTCATCTCTGCGGACCGGAAGCACGCCTGCGTGGATGGATCGGTGCCGGTGCACGGCGGCGGCCATCCTTATATAGGCTTTGCCGGCGACACGCTGCTGGTGACCGAGCAGGAAGCCCAGGAGGATCCGGTGCGGACGGTGGTGCATCGGTATCTGGTGGATGGGGAAGGGTGTGAGTGGATGGGGCTGAGAGCTGAGAGCTGAGGGACCGTCGCGCGTCAGCCGTCGAGCGTCATCGCGAGGAGAAGGCGAAGCCTTCGACAAAGCAATCGGGTCGCCTGGTGAGTCTGCGCCTGCGTCCAATCGGCCTCGGATGCTGGCTGCGCCGGAGGGGCAAAGCCTTGGCTTTGCCCCTCCGGCGCGCGCGCAAGAGTCGTCATCCGGCCGCAGGCCGCGTCGATAGGCTGGTGAGATCGGGATTCGATGGGGCGGCCGCAGGCCGCGTGGATAGGCTGGTGAGATCGGGATTCGATGGGGCGGCCGCAGGCCGCCCGTACACGGGCCTGGAAAGATCGCGGACCTGGCCGCTTGCTGAGGCTTTCATTCCGCGGCAATTTGTGTCATGCCACCCTTGGAAGGGGTGTGTCCCGCTGCTGCTGGCGCTGGTCACTTCATGCACGGCCACACGGAGCATTCGGCTGCCGTCAGGCGGCTCCATCGCTCCGACACTGCTCTCA
This sequence comes from Gemmatimonadales bacterium, assembly GCA_035708725.1. Lineage (GTDB taxonomy): Bacteria > Gemmatimonadota > Gemmatimonadetes > Gemmatimonadales > GWC2-71-9 > CAMLHP01. The sequence continues at coordinate 14,655 of DASTFH010000110.1, forward strand.
TTTCCATTCCTGAGGCGGTGGACGGCCGTTACACGATGACCGCTCACCGATGGCTCGCTGCAGATCAGGACAGGACACGGTCCTGATCCTGAGCATGTCGCCGGCGCGTGGCGGCGAAGACACCGCTAGCTTCGGAAACCACGCCCCACGCACGATTTCCAGCTTGCTCTTCCCCCCATCTCGCCGCATACTGGGACATGCCCTCCATGACAGCACGTCTTTCCCTGGCGCTGCTGGTTCTGTGCGCCTGCGCCGGGGGCCCGGAACGTCCGGCCTCGATCCCGCAGCTGAGTCTTGCCGACACCGCTCTCGTCTCCATTCCCGATGCCGTCGACGGCGAATACGCGATGCCCACCGTCAGCGGTGCCACGCGTCTGCATGACGGCGGGTTCGCCGTGTGGGCTGGGCCGGAGGTCTTTACCTTCGATGCCACCGGACGCTTTCTCCGGCGTTACGGTGGTCGTGGCACCGGACCCGGCGAGTTCAGCTTCATCTACGGTGCGGCGGAGTGTGCGCCGGATACGCTGGGGCTGTGGGATGGCAGCCAGCGCCGGGTTACCAGCCTGGCCTTGGCTGACGGATCGGTGCGGATCCAGAGTGTGCACGAGGTGCCGCAGCGGTCGCTCTTCGCCGGATGTGCCGGCGACAGCATCGTGGTTGCCGCGAGCAATTTTGACTACTCTTATTCGATGGTGCAGGACACGATCCTGATTCTCGCCATCGCGCCGGCGACCGGTGGCGTGGACACCCTCGCGAAGACGCGCGATGTGGTGCACGTGGGGCCGCTGCAACGCTTCTCGCCTTTCACGAGCACGGCAGCGCGAGGCGGCACCATCGTGCTGGGCGACAACGGCACGGCACAGCTCGTCCGCTGGAGCGCGAGCGGTCGCGACACGATCGTGGCGCATCTGGCACGCCTCCCCGCGACCGAGCACCTCGCCGACAGCGTCAAGGACTGGTGGGCGCTGCACAGCGGACCAAAGGACTCTCCCCAGAACCCGGAAATCCGGCGCATGATTGACGAAGCGTGGGCCAAGCTGCCGGCGCCGGATACGCTCCCGCTCTTCTCGAAGATTCTGCTCGATGACCATGGCACCATCTGGCTCTCGGATTATGTGGGTTATCCCACCAGCGAGTTCGTGCACCCGACCCGCTGGACGTCCATCAACGACCGAGGCAAGGCTGCCGGCACGCTGCCGCTGCCGCCCGGATTCGTGCTGAGCGAAATCAGTGGCGGGGCTGCGCTGGGCGTACTCGAGAATGAGGATGGGTCGCGGGTGGTGCAGGTGCGGGAGTTAGAAGGCGGACAAGACGGACAGGACGGGCGGGACGGCCGGGTGGAGAAGTGAGAGAGTTGAGAGCGGCGCGTCACTGCGAGGGCGCGCAGCGCCCGGAGCAATCGGGTGGCCGACGATCCTGTCTCGGCCGACCTGATTGCTTCGCCGGGCCTTGCAAGGCTTCCTCGCAATGAGGCCGCGCCGGATCCCATGAATCCCGGAGCCGATTGATGTCGTACCAGGCCGTTCTTGCCATGCTGGCGCTGCTCGCCGCCTGCACGTCCCGCGACTCGCGACTCGCGTCCGCGGTGACCGACACGCTGCCCGGCGGCATCGTACGTGTCACCAGCAGCGGGCCCACCGCGTGGATCGATACCAATGGACGGAAGCTGCTCGAGTTGCCGGCGATCCAGCCGACGCAGGGAAGCCGGGGAGAGCTGATCAGCCCATCGGACATCGCCGTGGATGACCAGGGCCGGCTCTACGTGGCCGACGAAAAGCCGACCAGCATCAAGGTGTTCGACTCGGCCGGCGCGCTGGTGCGGATCATCGGCCGCGAGGGCGACGGGCCGGG
>DASTFH010000111.1:0-2393 GCA_035708725.1 Gemmatimonadales bacterium
TTCGACCGGGTCGGTCCCTTCAACACCTCGTTGGACCACGGCGACGGCGCCGACTGGTTCCTTCGGGCCCGGGAGCTTGGCATCAGGGACATCCTGGTTCGCGAGGTCCTGGTGCATCGGCGCATCCATGGCCACAACATGAGCAAGACCCAGGCGGCGGCGAGCCGCGATGAGTTCCTCGCCATCATCAAGCGCTCGCTCGACCAGCGGCGGAGGGCGGAAGCATGACACCCACGGTGACCGCCATCGTGCCGGTGTTCAACGGCGAGCGATTCGTGGCCGATGCCATCCGCAGCATCCAGCAGCAGACGGTGCCACCGCAGGAGATCATCGTGGTGAACGATGGCTCGTCGGATGGCACCGACCGCGTGGTCCGGGGCTTTGGCGACCAGGTTCGCTACCTGAGGCAGGAAAACCAGGGGCCCGCGGCGGCGCGGAACGCCGGGATTGCCATGACCACCGGCGATTTCATCTGCTTCCTCGATGCCGACGATCTCTGGCATCCCGAAAAGCAGCAGCGCGAGCTGGATCGCCTCGCGGAGCGGCCGGACCTGGAGATCGTCTTCTGCGGGATGCGCAACGTGGCGTTCGACGAGGAGTCCGGCATCGACCCGCGCCGGTGGCCCGTCATTCCCATCTCGCCGTGTACCATGCTGGCGAGGCGCGCGGTCTTCGAGCGGATTGGCGTCTTCGATCCGAAGCTTCGCCGAGGCGAGGACACGGAGTGGTATGTGCGGATGATGATGCGGCAGGTGAAGTACGAAGTGATGCCGGAGATCCTGCTGGAGCGCCGCATCCACGGGCAGAATCTTACCACCGATCATGCATCGTCGCCGATGGATGTGGTGCCGTTGCTGAAGCAGGTGCTCGACCAGCGCCGGCGGGAAGGATGGTAGCACCGGCGCTCAGGCGCGCGCTGGCGGCGCTCCTTCCTGGTGAGGATGAGGGCCTGCTGCTGCAGTCGTGCCTCGCCGATCGCGACCGGTGCCGGTATGCGTGGCAGGCGTTCACGGCGGATGGGCGCGACCTCGCGGAGCTCTTCCGCACCGACCGCGGTGAGCAGAAGCGCCTGGGGCCGCTGCTTGCCTGGAACCTGCGCCGGAATGGCGTCGAGGCGGAACCGTCGCTGCTCACCGTCCTCCGCACCGGCATGCTGCGGGAAGAGCTCCGGAGTGAGCTCTATCGTGGCATCCTGATGGACGTGCTGTGCGCCCTGGATGAGGCACAGGTCACCTTCCTTGCGCTGGGTGGCGCGGACCTTGGCGTGTCGGTGTATCCCGAGCCGATGCTGCGTCACGCGCATGACATTGATCTCCTGGTGACTGAACGCGACGTCGAGCGTTCCGCGCGTGCGCTCGAGCGGGCGGGATTCCATCGCGTGCCATCGGAGGATGGGGTCGTGGAGCTGCGGCACGGCCGGGAACTGCCGGTGCGGCTCAACACATCGCTCTTCCACCTGAGCTGTCATCCAGGTTCGTTAGACGCATTGCTGGCGTCCAGCCGGATCCAGGACCTGGGCGGGCGATCAGCGCGCGTGCTCGCGCGGGAAGATGCCCTCGCGCTGGTGCTGGGCCGAGCCTGCTACAGCGCCAAGCGCGCCACGTTGCAGTGGGCGTGCGACGCGTGGATGCTGTCGAAGCAGGCGCCGCTCCACCCCGAGCGGCTGATCGGGACCCTGCAGCATGCCCGGCTGCTGTTGCCTGCGTCGGTGCTGCTGCGCTACCTGAGTTCGCTGGGGGCGCCGTTCGAGCAGGGGCTGGTGGACCAGGTGGAAGAGGCGGCGCGGGGAAGCAATGCACTCGATCGCGACCTGGCGCTGCATGGCCTGCGGCACGGGCTGCCGGCGGGGTGGCGCTCGGCGCTTGGCCGCATGCCCGATCGGGCGACTCGGCTCTGGGCGCTGGGCCGGATGACCTTGCCGTCGCCGGCATATGTGCGCTGGGCGCACGGGGTGCAGCGTCGGGTGCTGATGCCGTGGTATTACGTGAAGCGGGCGCTGGGCGCGTAGGGAGGAGATGGACGCGGGACGCGGGACGCGATCCTCGACCAGCAGCCAGCAGCAAGCGACCAGCAGTCATATCTTCCCTTCTGGCGCCTGCGCCGCTCACCTGCCCGGGAGACCCCATGGACGACGAAACCTTCAATCTTCAGCTTCGCCAGTTCCTCAAGCGCTTCGGCATCACGGCCCAGCGCGAGATCGAACGCGCCGTGGCCGAGGGTATCGAGCGCGGCAGCCTCAAGGGCACTGAGGTACTGCCTGTCGCGGCGACACTCGAAATCCCCGGCGTGCTGCCGGTGATGGAGATAGCGGGTGAGATCGAGTTAGGGATCAGGGATTAGGGGTTTAAGCCCCTGGCCCCTGACCCCTAATCCCTGGCCCCTACCCCTTAAGC
>DASTFH010000112.1:0-5051 GCA_035708725.1 Gemmatimonadales bacterium
GTGAGCGGTCGGGTGGATAACATCGCCGCCGAGGTGGATCCGGAGACCCGGGCCACCAGCGTGCGGATCGTGGTGCCCAATGCGGATCACCTGCTCAAGAAGGACATGTACGTGCGAGTGGTAATCCAGTCCCGGCGGCTACGTGAGGGCACGCTCGTGCCGGTAAGCGCGGTGCTGCGGGACGACGACAATCGGCCCATCGTCTATGTGGCGGCGGACAGCCTGGGCTTCGAGCGGCGCAGCATCACGCTGGGCACGCGCCAGGATGGGTCCTATGAGGTGATGGCGGGCCTGCATCTGGGCGACCGGGTGGTGACGGAGGGCGGGCTGTTCCTGCAGTTCGCTGAAAACCAGTGATGGCGCCGGAGGAGCGTCCATCGCTCATCAATCGCCTCGTGGCGGGCGCACTGTCGCAGCGCTTCCTCGTAGTGATGATCGCCCTGATGCTGGTGGCGGCCGGGTTCTGGTCCTTCTCGCGCCTGCCGGTGGACGCGTATCCCGACATTGCTCCGACGATGGTGGAAATCGTCACGCAGTGGCCCGGGCACGCCGCCGAAGAGGTGGAACGGCTCATCACCGTGCCGCTCGAAGTGGAGATGAACGGCCTTCCCAAGCTGGAAGTAGTGCGCTCGGTCTCGCTCTACGGGCTTTCCGACGTCACGCTCACCTTCCAGGACGGGACCGACGACTACTTCTCCCGCCAGCAGACCTTCGAGCGGCTGCCCGGCGTGGACCTGCCGGAAGGCGCCGAAAGTGAGGTGGTGCCGCTGACGTCGCCTTCGGGGCTGGTATATCGCTACGTGCTGGACAGCCCTGACCGCTCGGCGATGGAACTCAAGAACCTCAACGACTGGGTGATCGGGAAGGCCTACAAGGCCGTACCCGGGGTCGCCGACATGTCCGCCATGGGCGGCGAGACCATGCAATACCAAGCCCAGCTTGATCCGGACCGGCTGGCATCTGCCGGCGTGTCCGTGGGCGATGTCATGGATGCGCTCGCCAACAACAACGGCAACGCAGGGGGCGGATTCTATTCCGAGGGCGGCCAATTCTACTATATCCGCGGGTTGGCACGACTGCGAACGGTCGAGGATATCGGCAACGTGGTCGTTGCAGTCAAGAATGGCACGCCAGTGCTGGTGCGCGACCTCGGCATGGTGGAGATCGGCCACGCGCCTCGGCTGGGCCAGTTCGGGTTCAATGATCGTGATGATGCGGTGGAAGGCGTGGTGGTGATGCGGCGGGGCGAGCAGGCGCAGGACGTGCTGAAGGGCGTGGAGGCGAAGACGCAGGAGCTCAACGACTCCATCCTGCCAAAGGACGTCCGCATCCGGCCGTTCTACGACCGCAGCGACCTGGTGCACCTGACGACGCGGACGGTGGAAGACAATCTGCTGCGCGGCATCCTGCTCGTCGTGGTGGTGCTGATCTTCTTTCTCTACGATGTGCGCTCCGGATTGATCGTCGCCACCGCCATTCCGCTGGCGCTGCTCTTCGCGTTCATCTGTCTCGACCTGCGCCACATTCCGGCCAACCTCCTCTCTATCGGTGCCATCGATTTCGGTATCCTGGTGGACGGCGCCGTAGTGATGGTGGAAAACATTCACCGTCATCTCGCCGAGCGCTACGGTACCGATTTCAATATCCGTCATGTCATTACCACCGCGGCGGCTGAGGTGGACCGCCCCATCTTCTACGCGATCGCGGTCATCGTCGCGAGCTTCCTGCCCATCTATGTCCTGAGCGGACCCTCGGGCAAACTCTTCAAGCCGATGGCGGATACGACGATCTTTGCGCTGGTCGGCTCGCTGGTGGTCACGCTCACACTGCTGCCGGTGCTGTGCGCGTGGTTCCTCAAGCATGGAGTGCGCGAGCGACGGAATCCGGGGTTCGAGTGGATCAAGGAGCGGTACGCCCGGGGCTTGGACTGGTGCCTGGCGCGCCCATGGCTCACCACCGCGGCGACGGCGGCCGTATTCGTGGTGTCGCTCGCGCTGCTGCCATTCATCGGCGCCGAGTTCATGCCGCACCTGGACGAGGGCGCGCTCTGGGTCCGCGCGACGATGCCATATACAATCTCGTTCGATGAATCGTCGAAGATCGTTCCCGAGATCCGGGAGGTGCTCCGCGGCTTTCCGCAGGTGACAGTCGTGGCGTCCGAACACGGGCGGCCGGACGATGGCACCGACCCTACTGGCTTCTTCAACGCCGAGTTCTACGTCGGCCTCAAGCCCTACAAGGACTGGGATGGGCCCATCCGCACCAAGGCCGAACTTATCGACTCGGTGGACGTGCTGCTCAAGCGATTTCCCGGGATCACCTTCAATTACACTCAGCCGGCCGAAGACGCCGTGGACGAGGCGGAGACGGGGCTCAAGAGCGCGCTCGACGTCAAGATATTCGGGCCGGACCTCGACGTGCTGGAACAGAAGGCGCGTCAGATCAAGGCCGTTCTTACCGGAGTGAAGGGCATGGACCACCTCACAGTGGTCCAGGAACTGGGCCAGCCAGCGCTCACGGTGGAGGTGGACCGCGCGCGGATCGCGCGCTACGGCATCAACGCCGGCGACATCAACGGGCTGCTCGAGGCAGCGGTCGGTGGGGCGGTAGCCACAGAAGTGGCGCAGGGCGAGCGACTGTATGACCTGGTGGTGCGATTGCAGCCGCAGTTTCGCGAGACGCCCGAGGCCATCGGCAACATTCGTGTTCCCGCGCCAGATGGCGAGCGCATCCCGCTCAAGGACCTCGCGAACATCCAGATCTCGAACGGGGCCTCGTTCATCTACCGCCAGGACAATTCCCGCTTCATCGGTGTGCAGTATTCGGTTGAGGGCAGGGACCTGGCAAGTGCCGTGCACGACGGGCAGGACGCGGTAAATCGCGCGGTCACCCTGCCAGCAGGGTACCGGATCGTCTGGGGCGGCGAGTACCAGCAGTACACGGCGTCCCGGGCCCAGCTGCGGCTCATCCTGCCACTCACGTTGCTGGTGATTTTCCTGCTTCTGTTTGCGCTGTATGGCAATTTCAAGTTTCCGATGATCACGGTTGTGGGCGTGGTGCTCTCGGCGCCGGTCGGCGGGCTGCTTATGCTGTGGATTACCGGCACCCCGTTCTCGGTGTCATCGGGGATCGGCTTCCTGGCCCTGTTCGGTGTCTCGGTGCAGACGGCGGTGGTGTACATCTCGTATGCCAACGAGTTGCGGAAGGCGGGCGCCGATATCATAGTCGCCACGCGTGAGGCAGCGATTCTCCGGCTCAGGCCCATCATGATGACGGCACTGGTGGCAGCGCTGGGTCTCCTGCCGGCGGCATTCTCCCATGGCGTGGGATCGGACTCCCAGCGGCCGTTTGCGCTGGTGATCGTTGGCGGGCTGATCTCCCGGCTGCTGATCAGCGTCTTCTCCATGCCGGCGCTGTACCAGATCGTGGCAAAGGAAGGGGATCGGTTGGAAGTGTGAGTTGAATTTGGATAGACGGGCGGACGGAGAGACGGACAGCGGGTCGACGGTCGACCCGCTGTCCGGCGTCCGCTCTGGCGTCCCGCTGCGGCGAGTCATACATTCTCCGGCATCCACGACACTCAATCGAAGAGGAATTCCGTGACTCGCCGCCTCATGGCAGTGGCCACGGCGTCGCTTCTCGTCGCTTGTGGCGGAGAATCGGGGCCGAACGGCATCGACGTCGCTTCCATCCAGGTCACGCCCAACCCGGTGGCGCTCGCCCAGCAGCAATCGGTCCAGCTGCAAGTCGCTGCATTCGATGATGACGGCGCCCTGCTGGCGGGTGTGCCGGTCACCTTCACGGTGGGAGACGCGGCACTCGCCACCGTGAGCAGCAGCGGCCTCCTGCAGTCGATCGGGCCCGCCGGGACGACGTCGGTCATCGTCAAGGCTGCAAGCAGATCCGTGACGGTACCGGTGAGCATCGGCGCAACCGGCAGCACCATCACCGTGCTCCCGACGCCAGCATCGCTTCCCCAGAGGGGGACCCTGCAACTTCAGCCAGCACTCTACGACCTGGTCGGGACGCAGATTCCCGGTGCGGAGTTCGCGTTCGCCAGTGCCGACCCGCAGATCGTGCTGGTGGACGGCAGCGGCCTCGTGACCTCGGTGGGACCGGCGGGGCAGGCCTCGATCACGGTGACAAGCGGCGGGTTGACGACCCAGAAAACGGTCACCGTCGAGGCGACTCCCACTTCCATTTCAGTGCTGCCCAACCCGATCACGCTCGGCCGGACGTCACAGCAGCGTCTCGCTGTCACGGTTCTCGACGCGGTCGGCTCGCCCATCGCAAATCCGGTCGTCACCTTTTCGGCTGAACCGACCACGCTGCTGACCGTGACAGCTGAAGGACTGCTCAGCGCACAGGGGAATGCCGGCATTGGCAGCGTGACCGCATCCGTGGGCACGATCTCCGCAACTGTGCCGGTGAGTGTCGTCGACGCGGGCTCCCTGAAGGGGGTCATCGTTCAAACGGTGAGTGCGGCGGGGCAGCCGTTCGGTGTCGTCATGGACCCCGGCGGCACGTACTACGGCGTTCGTCTTGGGGGGCAATTCGACGTGGGCGCGTTCGGGTCGACCAGCCTGACGTCGCATGATGTCTCGGATGCCCTGGTGACCGGTATCGCGCTGAATCCGGCGAGCGGGCTCATCTATGCCACTGGATCGGCAGATGACGGCCTCATGGAGATTGACCCGAGCAGCGGCAGCGTGCTTCGCCGGTGGACTGCGCCCGACCAGATGTACGACGTGGCGATTTCGCCTGACGGTGAAGAGCTTTACGTGGCTGGATCGCTGTCATCGATGTACGTCCTCGCCACGTCCACGATGAGTCTCCTGCGAAGCTACCCGACGGGCGCATCCGTCACTCACGTCCTCGCGCATCCCTCACAACCGCTCGTGTATACGTCGGGCCAGGGAATCGTGAACGAGATCAATGTTGAGACGGGCACGACTCGCACCTTCACCCATCCGGCGGCTCAGGCCACGGCCCTGGCCATCGCCGGCAACAAGCTGTTCGTTGGCGGAGAGGGTGGACAGCTTGGCATCGTG
>DASTFH010000113.1:0-7302 GCA_035708725.1 Gemmatimonadales bacterium
GCCAACCAGGACCTGGTGGGCGCCGAGCTCGAGCTGGTGAACGTGCCCAACCGCGAAGCGGCGATGCGCGAGGTGCTGCATCCCATTCTTCCGCACTACGATTACATCCTGGTCGATTGCCCGCCCTCGCTCGGCCTCATCACGCTCAACGTGCTCGCCGCCGTGCAGGGTGTGATCATCCCAATCCAGTGCGAGTACTACGCGCTCGAAGGAATTTCCCAGCTGCTCAACACCGTGCGGCTGGTGCAGCAGAACTTCAATCCCGGCCTCGCCATCGACGGCGTGCTGCTCACGATGTATGACACGCGCCTCAATCTCTGCCGCCAGGTGGCCGACGACGCCAAGGAATATTTCGGCAGCCAGGTGTTCCGCACGCCGATCCCGCGCAACGTGCGTCTCGCCGAGGCGCCGAGCTTCGGCCAGCCCATCCTGCTCTATGACGTGCAATCGGCCGGCGCCAAGAGCTATCTCTCGGTGGCGCAGGAACTGATCCGCCGTATCGAGGGCGGCGAAGGCAGCGACCAACACGAATCCCAGGAGATGGTATCATGAGCGCCGCTGGCGCCGGTGCGAGCGGCGGCCGCCGATTGGGCCGAGGCCTCGAGTCACTGCTCGGGCCCATCTCGCGTGACGAAGCGAAAGCCCAGGGCAATCTGCGCGAGCTGCCCGTGGCCGACGTGCAACCGAATCCCTACCAGCCGCGCACCCACTTCGATCCGGCCGCACTGCAGGAGCTGGTGGACTCGATCTCCGCCTCGGGACTCCTGCAGCCGGTGGTCGTGCGCGAGCGCAACGGCAAGTACGAACTCATCGCCGGCGAACGTCGCCTGCGTGCGGTGCAGCAGCTTGGCTGGACGGAAGTTCCCGCGGTCATCAAGGAGGTGGACGACCCGACGCTGCTCACGCTCGCGCTGATCGAGAATCTCCAGCGTCATGACCTGTCGCCCATTGATGAAGCGACCGGCTACCAGCGGTTGCAGGATGAATTCAAGGTGGCGCAGACAGAAGTGGCGCGCCTGGTGGGACGGAACCGCAGCACCGTGGCCAACCTGCTCCGCCTCCTCAAGCTGCCCGACGATGTGCGCGAGCTGGTGCACCGCGGCACGCTGTCCGAGGGCCACGCACGCGCACTCCTCGCACTCGAGACACCATCGCAGATCTCTCGCCTCGCGCAGCAGGCGGTGACCGACGGCTGGAGCGTGCGCGAGACCGAAGCGCGCGTGAAGCATGGCGGGCGCGCGCCCGCACCGCGCACCACGGGCCAGAAGCGCACTCTCTCCACCAGCACCGAGGCGCGCCGTGTCGAAGATGCGCTCCGCAAGCGGCTCGGCACTGACGTGACCGTCACCCAGAAGCGGAAGGGCCGAGGGCTAGTCAGCATCAGCTACTATTCCAATGACGACCTCGCGCGCCTGCTCGAGCTGATCCTCGGCCAGCCATTCGACGGATGACCACATCCCGCCGGCAGCGGTATGTCCACCTGCTGGTGCACCATGACGGTGCGCCCGCGTCGAGGAGCTGGCGGCTCTCGCTGGTTGCCTGGCGCGCGCTCATCGCCGGTGCCGCGCTCGCGGTGCTGGCCGTGCTGGCCGGCCTGATTCTGCTTGGCCCGCTCGCGCGCGCCGCGGGACGAGTGCCCTCACTCGAGCGACGCGTCCGGAATCTCGAAGCCGACAACGCCCGCATCACCGACCTCGCGCGCGCGCTCGACAGTCTCACCACTGCCTATGAACGCGTGCGCGGCATGGTGGGCGCCGACGTGGTGCCCGACCTGGCGCATGTGGCGAGCGACAGTCTCCCGGTGGCACCGCCGATCGAGGGGCGAGGCGCCGTTGCGCCGGCGCTCCCCACCGGGCTCAGTGCGCCCAGGGTATGGCCGTTGCGCGACGCCGGTTTCATCACCCGCGGCATGGTGCCCGACAGCAGCGCCGACGAGACGCATCCGGGCGTCGATATCGCCGTGGCCATGCGGACGCCGGTGCGCGCCGCCGGCGGGGCGACCGTGGCCCAGACCGGTGACGATGCCGACTACGGCAAGTTTGTCCTGCTGCAGCATCCCGATAACTACCAGACGCTCTATGGCCACCTCTCGCGTGTGCTCGTGGCTCGCGGTCGCACAGTACGCGCCGGTGAGGTGATTGGTCTCTCCGGTAACAGCGGGCGGTCCACCGCGCCGCACCTTCACTTCGAAATCCGCAAGGCGGGCCGCAGCGTGGACCCGCTCGGCATCATCCAGGAGGCACGTTGATGGCCATCTTCTCGACTCCCGACCCAGATGCGTCGGAAGGCCCCAAGCCGCCATTCAACCGGCGGAAGGGAGACGGCATTCCCCTCTCGATCGTGGCGCGTGACATGACCGTCACCGGCGACATGGAAACGAAGGGAGTCGTGAAGGTAGAGGGCCGGGTGAAAGGAACCATCCGCGCCGACGCCCAGGTTATCATCTCGCCGGGCGCCGTCATCGAGGGCGATATCCATTCCAAGGAAGCGGTGGTGGCGGGCGAAATTCGCGGCACCATCAACGCCACTGAACGAGTCGAGCTCCAGGCCACGGCACTGGTCAAGGGCGACATCTCGACGCCGAGGATCGCGATCCTGGAGGGAGGGAAGGTGACGGGCGAGGTGAAGATGAATGAGGAAGTGAAGGGTGAGGGCTGAAAAGCGCTAAGCGCTTAGCAGCCAAGCGCATGACGTTGATAAGTTCATAACTCCGTGGAGATCTTGCATTTACGTGACATGTGACCGGGAAACACTGTGCCGAATGGGAACGTGATCGCGAAACTGTGTCGCTACTGTTTTGTTGTTGTTGCGACGGTGGCGGCTGTTTCGTGCGCTGGTCCCCGTGCTTCCACCGGGTTCAAGGTCGCCCTCATCACCCCCGGTTCCATCGCGGATGCGGCCTGGAATTCCGCCGCGTATCAGGGCCTGTTGCGCATCCGGGACTCGCTCGGGGCCGACATCAGCCACGTCGAAGCCGGCACTCCAGCGGCGCAGGAAGAGGCGCTCCGCACCTACGCCGCCCAAGGGTATGACCTGATTATCGGCAACGGGTTCGAATTCCAGGAACCGTCGGAGCGGGTGGCCGAGCAGTACCCCAAGCCCGTCTTTGCGGTGAACAGCGGTGCCCGCCTCAAGGGCCGGGTGGTGCCACTGGTCTTCCAGATCCAGGAGGCCACTTACCTGGCTGGCATGGTGGCGGGCGGTCTCACCAAGTCCGGCATCATCGGGTTCATTGGCGGCGTCGAGCTGCCACCGGTGGCGGCAGGATACCGCGGCTGGCTCAACGGCGCGCGCGCCGTGCGGCCCGATGTGCAGTCACGGGTGAGCTACCTCAACAACTGGGACGACGCGTCGGCCGGGCGAGAGGCAGCGCTGGCCCAGATCCGGCTCGGCGCCGACATGATCCATCACAACGCCGATGCAGCGGCGCTCGGCGTATTCCAGGCAGTGAAGGAAAGCCCCAACACCTACATCTTTGGCGCCAATGCCGACCAGACGGCGCTCGCGCCCGAACGCGTCATCGGCTCGGCGGTCATCGATCTGCCCCATGCATTTCTGCTACTGGCGCGCGCGGTGAAGGATTCCAGCTTCACGCCCCAGGTGGAATCGTTCGGGCTCAAGAGTGAAGTGCTCCGTTACATGCCCAACCCCGCGCTCGATTCCCTGGTGCCCGACTCGCTGATGGCGCGCGTGAAGGCGGCCGCTGATTCGATTGCCGCTGGTACGCTCAACCCCGATCCCGGAGCGCCCGGATCATGAGCACGGCGCCGCTCGCCGATATCGTCGCCTATCTCGACGATTACCTCCGTATCAGGGAAGTGCCCGACCACCCGAATGCAGTCAACGGTCTGGAGGTCCAGAACCGCACGGGGACGGTGGGCCGGATCGTGGCGGCGGTGGACGCGTCGTTGCGGACGCTAGACGGACAGACGGACAGACGGACAGACGGACGGTCTGATGAGGCAAGCGACGGCGCGCATGGCCATGCGCCCCTGTTGATCGTGCATCATGGGATGTTCTGGGATGGGAATGTGCCCGTCACCGGGCGGCGGTATCGACGCATCCGCGCGCTGATGGATAACAATGTCGCCCTCTATGCCGCGCATATCCCGCTCGATGTGCATCCCGAAGTTGGCAATAACGTGGTGCTGGCGGAGCGGCTGGGCGTGCGCATCGACGGATGGTGGGGAGAGTACCGCGGCATCAAGCTCGGCGTGTACGGCCAGGTGCCGCATGCACTGCAGTCGCGCACCGCGCTGCAGGAAGAACTCGGGCGCATTCTCGATGAAGAGCGCGGCGCGGACGATCGCTCACCGTTGCCGATGATGATTCCCGCCGGTCCCGAGAAGGTGCAGCGCATCGGCCTCATCACCGGTGCCGCGGGCTCGATGCTCAGCGAAGCCAGCGCGCTCGGCCTCGATACGTTCGTGACCGGCGAAGGGAATCACCACACCTGGTTCGATGCTGATGAACTGGGCATCAATCTCTGCTACGCCGGTCACTACGCCACGGAAACCCTCGGCGTGCAGGCGCTCGCGTCGCACCTGTCAGAGCAGTTCGATCTCCCCTGGGAATTTCACGACCATCCCACCGGGCTGTGACCACCGCGGCGCTCGAGCTCGCGGGCGTCCATAAGCATTTCGGGCCCATCACGGCGCTCAACGACGTGACGTTCCGGCTCAGGCCCGGAACCCTCCACGCGTTGCTGGGCGAGAATGGCGCCGGCAAGTCCACCCTGATGCACATTGCTTACGGCATGGTCCAGCCCGACCGTGGCTCGCTCCTGGTGAATGGAGCGCCCACCAGGATCCGGACTCCGCGCGACGCCCGCCAGGCGGGGATAGGGATGGTGCACCAGCACGCCACCGCCATCCCATCATTCACCGTCGCCGAGAACGTGGCCCTGGCCGCAGGATGGAAGGCGAGGCCACAAGAGATCGCAGATCGGGTCCGGGCGCTCTCCGAGCGCCTGAGCCTGCCACTCGATCCTGCCGCAATGGCGGATCGTCTCTCGATCTCCCTCAAGCAACGGCTCGAAATCGTAAAAGCGCTTGCCGCTGACGCGAGCATCCTGCTGCTGGACGAGCCGACGGCCGTGCTGGCGCCGGCTGAAGCCGAGGCGTTGCTGGATCGTATCAAGGAGTTCACGCGCCAGGGTGGGAGCGCGGTCCTGATCACCCACCGACTGCACGAGGCCCTGGCGCATGCCGATACCATAACAGTGCTGCGGCGAGGCATGGTGACGCTGGATGGCGTGCCCGCCGAGCTCACGCCGCGAGACCTGGCCACGGCGATGGTTGGTCCCGATGCCGCGACGCTGCTGGAGCGGGCGGACGAAGCTCATGCAGCTGTGCCCGTCGATGCGCCCGTCGCGATCCGGGGTGTGGCACTTGAGCTCCGGGCCGAGAGCGGCAGCAGGCTCGCCGTGCGTGACGTGTCGCTTGAAGTGCGAGCGGGCGAAATCGTGGGTGTCGCCGCGGTGGAAGGGAATGGCCAGCGGGAATTGTTGCGTGCGCTGGCGGGCGTGTGGCCGGTGCTGCGCGGGCGAGTGGAAATACTGCGGCCGCTTTCGTTCATTCCCGAAGACCGCACGACGGAAGGGCTGATCCCGTCGCTCTCGCTGACCGAGAACATGGTGCTGGGGCTTGGTGACACGGAGCCGTGGACGGAAGGCCGCCGCATTCACTGGGCACGCGCACGCGAGCGGACAGCGCAACTGGTTCACGACTTCGACATTTCGGCGCCGGGTGTGACCCGGCCGGTCGCTGCCCTTTCCGGCGGCAACCAGCAGAAGCTGGTGCTGGCCCGCGCCCTGGAGCAGAAGCCGGCAGCGATCATAGCGGAAGATCCGACGCGCGGACTGGACGTCGCCGCGGCGCGGGCGATTCATGATCGCCTGCGCGCAGCAGCCACGGCGGGTGCCGGGATTCTGGTCTATTCCTCGGATCTTGACGAGGTGCTGGCGCTATCGGATCGAGTGGTGGTCATGAGAAGCGGACGGCTGACAGAGGTCGACGGTCAACGGTCGACGGTCAACGATGGACCCGCGACCCGCGACCTCGTCGCGCGCTTGATGCTGGGGGCGGAGTGATGGTCGACAGTCGACGGTCAACGGTCAGCCCGTCATTGCTTCGTCAGCGCCTCTGGCGCTTCCTCGCAATGGCGTGTCAGCCGTCGACCAATGACTGACATCTTCACGATCGCAGCCGCGTTCTGGAACGGCGCCTTCGGCTCGTGGTACGCGTTCACGTCGGCCACGCTGGTCCGCGCGACGCCACTCATCATCATCGGACTCGGCTTCGCGCTGGCGCTGCGCGGCGGCGCGCTCAACATCGGCGCTGAGGGGCAGTTCTATGCCGGTGCGATTGCGGCGACGTGGGTGGGGCTGCATGCGGCACTCCTGCCCTCTCCTGTGGCAATCGGGGCGATGTGGGTCGCCGCGGCGACTGCCGGTGCCGCCTGGATGCTCATTCCCGTGATACTGCGCTTGCGCTACGGCGTGTTGGAGGTGATCAGCACGCTGCTGCTCAACTTCGTGGCCGAAGCGCTGGTGAGTTTCATGGTGCAGGGGCCCCTGCAGGAGCCGACACACATCTATCCCCAGAGCGCATCCATCGCCGCATCGGGCCGGCTGCCCCTCCTCGCAGGCACGCGGCTCCATCTCGGCTTTGCGCTTGCCGTCGCGCTGGCCATCGTGCTCTGGTGGCTCTTCAACAGAACGCGCTGGGGATTTGAACTTCTGGCCGTGGGGGAAGGGCCGCGCGCGGCGCGCATCACCGGTCGCATCAAGGTAGGGCGGATGATCGCGGTGTCGCTCCTTGCATCCGGTGCGATCGCCGGTCTTGCCGGTGCAACAGAAGTGGGCGGTGTCTCCTATGCGCTTTACCAGAATCTCTCGCCCGGTTACGGCTTCACGGCGATCGCGGTGGCACTGCTGGCCCGGCTCAGGCCGGGGTGGATCATTGCGAGCGGTATTCTCTTTGGCGCGCTCGAGGCGGGTGCCGCCGGCATGCAGCGCGATGCCGGTGTGCCGGCGGTGATCGTCTATGTGATTGAAGCCGGGATCATCATTGGGCTGGTGCTGCTGGATGCGAGACGACGGGTCGTGAGTCATGCGTCATGAGTCGAGGGTCGAGGGTCGAGAGTCGAGAGTCGCGAGTCATGAGGCTTGCCCTTCGGCATTCCCGCTTACGCGGGAATGACGGATTGGCGAACTTCGGTGTACTCGACCCTCGACCCTCGACCCTCGACCCTCGACCCTCGACCCTCGACCCTCGACCCTCGACCCTCGACCCTCGACCA
>DASTFH010000114.1:0-10585 GCA_035708725.1 Gemmatimonadales bacterium
GGCGCCCTACGCGAAACGACGGATGCCACACGCATAGGGCCCCGGAGATCAGACCCGGGGCCCTTTTGCGCTCGACGCTCGACGCTCGACGCCAGCTACCCCGGAATCTTCAACCGCTGCCCGATCCTCAAGTGCGCCCTGGTTGACAGGCCATTGGCGCTGCTCAACGCTGACAGCGACACGCCATAGCGATGGGCCACGCCGATCAGTGTCTCGCCGGCGCGCACCACGTGCGTCGGCGCGGCAGAGCGCCGTGGCGTCACGCGGCTCGCGCGCTCCACGGTCGTCTCGCCGATGCGGAGCCGCTGCCCGATCCGGATCCTGCTCGAGCGGAGGCGGTTCCAGCGCTGGAGCTGTGCGACGCTGACATGGTAGCGCACCGCGATCCCCGACAGCGTCTCACCCGAGCGCACCTTGTGGATCCGGACTTCCGGCGCCGCCGGCTCCGCGACGTTGTGCGCGACGACCACCGACATGGCATCATCCGCCGGAACGAGCAAGGTCTGGCCGGCGCGTACATGGCCCTTCCGCCCGGGATTGGCCTCATACAGCTGGTCCGTCGTGATGCCATAATGCCGTGCGATCGAGGCCACCGACTCGGACTTGCCTACCACGTGCTTGCGGAAGGAGACGTACGCACTCTCCGGAAGCGAATCAAACGCCGACTGCGTCTCGTCGCCCCTGCCCGGCGGGACCAGGACGATCGACCTGGTCCTGGGCGGCGTGACGAGCCGGAGGTATTCCGGGTTCAGGTCGCGGATGGCCGCCATGGTGGTGTCGGCGAGCTGGGCAATCACGTCGAGGCCGGTCATGTCGGGGACAGTGATTGAATCGGCGCGGAACGGTTCGGCGGTGCTGTCGACCGTGAAGCCGTACTTCGACGGCTCCTTCGCGATGAGCGCGGCGGCAATCAGCTTGGGGACGTAGTCCTTGGTTTCCCGCCGCAGCAGACTGGTGTTATAGAGCTTGAAGAACGTAGCGTCGGAATAGAGCGAATCATCGTCCTCGCCATCATCCAGCCGGGCCAGGCCTCGTCCCACCCTGCCGGCGCCGGCGTTGTAGGCCGCGGCGGCCAGGTACGGCGAGCCGAAGCGGTCGCGAAGGTCCTTGAGATACCGCGCTGCCGCCGACGTCGCCTTGACCGGATCACGCCGGTCATCCACCCACGAGTCTATCCGCAGGCCGTAGCCCCGGCCGGTCGGCGCCATGAACTGCCACATGCCGACCGCGCGCGCCCGGCTCACCGCGCGATTGGAAAATCCGCTCTCGATCAGCGCGAGGTAGACCAGGTCCTCGGGCAGCTCGTTCGCGGCGAGTTCGCTGCGGATCATTCCCTCGTATTTCGGCAGCCGCTCGAGCCAGATCTCCATGCGCGAGCGGCCCGGGCCGGTGAAGAAATCGAGATAGTACTGGACCCGGTCGTGATTGTTGAACGAAGTGACGTCGATGTCCCACGTGACGGAAGCGGTGCCGCCAGAGCCATCGTCATCACCACCCGCTGGATGCGCGGTCGCGAGCTGTTCCAGGACTTCGGCGTCCGCCGCCGAATCGGCGGCCGACTCGACATCCGCGTCGACTTCAGCGCTGACAGGACGGGCGTTGCTGCTGATGACCTGCTGCGTGGCGCTGCTCGAGGGCTCGGCCCGGGCCGTGGTGGATTCATCACGCACTTCGGGCGCGGGGCCAGCCTCGCTCAACGATCCCGCGGCAGGTGCACAGGCCGCCACGAGCAAAAGCGCCAGGAAGGGGACTCGGTTCATCGCCGGCTCCTCACGACCCGCCGGATGCGGAGGCCGCTCAGATGGTTTCGGTGATTCTTCGGACCTGATGAGCCGCGACTTTTCGCAAATCGCGGTGCAATTCTCGGCAGGCCGGCTTCAAGCCGGGCTGCCTGTGAGATGCGTCAGGTCCCGAATCGGTTGCGCGTCAGCGCATGAAGAAACGGTTGCCCAGGATCCGGTTCGTGGCATGGAGAACGGCAAGCGCCGAGCCGCGGGCAAAGTCGTCATCCGTCAGGTACGACCCGACGACGCGCTGCGCTCGCCCGTCAGCATTGACCGTCAGGGAGACGATCACCACGGTGGCGTCAAACGCCCGAACCGCCTTGACGCCCAGCAGTTCGAAGCTGACGGCCTTGTTGACGGCGGCCTCGAGGGCCTGCACCGTCGCGTCAGCCGCGCAACGCAGCTCGCCGTTCTGGGAGGCGAGCCCCTCGCACTGCCCCTCGTAGCGTTCGGTCGCTTTCCAGGTCAGCACCACACGGGCCCGGCACCGGCCATTTGGCAGCCGGTCAAGTACAAACTCCGCAAACCGGAGCCGCTCCTGGTACGGGGCGTTCGCATCCATGTCGGCCGGATTGAGCAAGCTTCAGGCCGAGTCGAAATGGACTTCGAGCTGGGGGCCCTGGGGGCGGGTGGCCTGGATGACGTCCACCTCCAGGCGGGGTTGGCCGGCCTCGTCAGCGCCGACGGCGACCAGCACCACGGCGCCGTCAGCCAGTTCGATCTTGAGCTGGCGCAGATCAGACCGCATGACGGCATCCTGCAGGACGCTGCCACGTAACGGGGCCAGGGTCTCGGCAACCTGCCGAAGCTGATGAAGAGACAAGTGCTGCGTCATTTCACTGTGCCTGAGGTGCGGCGAGCTGCTCCGCGAGCAGCGCCGAGAGTTCGTCGTCCGGGATGGAGTCGGCGCGCGAGAACAGCGCCGCCTTGGATGCCGACTCGAACGGATATGACACCCACACCGCCGACCGGCTGCCGCCAGCCGTTGCGGCGCGGAAGGAAAACGCGAGCCCCCAGAGGGGTGAGCTGGCCCGCCACTCGGCGGCAACCGATACGAGCCATCGCTCGGGACCGAGGTTTACGACTCTCCAGGGCATCGCGGCGATCTCTCCTGATCGACGGTCACGCCAGCAGCCTCGCCGCCCTGGCATCGGCCGCGGTGGTGATAGTCCGGCGAACCGGAAGTTCGGCCACCGGAAGGCCAGCGTCGTTCAGTGCGGATCGAAGCCAGGCCAGCGCCCCGGGTCCGGCATCATCGAGCTGGCGAAGCACCAGTGGCGGCGCGGTGCGTGCTCCCACAAGATACACTCCGCCGTCGGCGGCGGCACCGAGTATCATGGGCGCATCGACGAGCAGCAGTGCCGCGTGACGAAGCAGTGCTGCATCGAGACCTGCGACGGGGCGAAGAAGCACCAGCCATCCTGCGGGCAGGTTCGCGCCCGCGACCGCGGCGGCGGCGCGGGCGCCCAGTGCACCCGATGCCTGCGGTCGAAGATCGGCATCCTCGCCCAGCCAGCGCCGCAGCATCGGTGCCGAGTCCGGCGGCCGGAACCAGACGGTCGAGTGAAACCCGGCGCCGCGCGCCGCGGCGAGCGCCCGCGCGAGCAGCACGCGGTAGAGCCGGGTGGCGTGGGCCGTGCCGATCTCGGCCGCGACGCGTGGCAGCACCACGCCCGATTCGGGCGCGTCGGCAAGAACCGCGAGGGTGGGACGCACGAATCAGCCGCGCACGAGCTGCCGGAATCGCTGGCGCAGATCCGCCGTCACCGGGCCCATCCGCCCCTCACCAACCTGGCGGCCATCGAGCTCCCGGATCGGCGCGATTTCCGACGCGGTGCCGGTGAAGAACGCTTCGTCCGCCGTGTAGATGTCATAGCGGTTGAGCGGCTCCTCCCGCACCGTGAGCCCGGCGTCAGTGGCAAGCTCCATCACCGCGTCCCGCGTCACGCCGCGAAGGATACCGGCCCATGACGGCGGCGTGCGCACCACGCCCTGCTTGACCACGAACAGGTTCTGCCCCGAGCCCTCGGTGACGTACCCGACGGGATCCAGCATGATGGCCTCGTCGGCACCGGCCTGGATCGCCTCCACCTTGGCCAGGATGTGGCTCAGGTAGTTGAGCGACTTCACCCTGGGCGACAGCGCCTCCCGATGCGGCATCGGCGTCCCCGCCGTGATCACCCTGAGCCCCCTGGCGTAGGTTTCCTCGGGCCAGAGCCGGATCCGGTCCACAATGAGCAGCATCGTGGGCTGCTTGCACTTTCGGGGATCGAGCCCGAGGTCGCCCCGGCCGCGGGTGACGACATGGCGCAGGTAGGCGTCGTCGAGCGCGGCGCGCTTCACCGCCTCGAGCGTGATGGCGCCAAGGTCCGCCCTGGGCATGGGAATGTCCATCCAGACCGCGCGGGCGGAATCGTAGAGCCGGTCGAGGTGCTGCTCCATGCGAAAGATGCGCCCGCCATAGGCGCGCATCCCCTCGAAGACGCCGTCGCCGTACAGCAGGCCATGATCGAAGACGGAAATGGTGGCCGTGTGCTCATCGTGCCACTGACCGTCGAGCCAGATGATCGTCACAGGACGTCAGGGCGAACAGGGCGAGCAAGGCGAACAGGATGTGATGTGTGCATGGGCCGTAATCTAGTGCGCTCCGCCCGTCTCGCGAGGGTCAGCGGAGGCCCTCGACGAGCCGCCGCACGAGTTCATGCCGCGGCATGGTGACGAAGCCGATGCCGCTGTAAATCCCATTCACGAAGCATGTCTCGCCGGCGTCGCTCGTGAAACGCAGGCCGGCGGGCGGCGGTAGCCATGGCCGGTCGCGACGGATCTGTCTCGTCACGGTGATGCCCGGCTCGCGCCTGATGCACCAGCGGACGCCATCCAGTTCGATCTGCCGGGTCGCGTCCTCATATACCCAATGGGTGAGCCAGTCCTTGAGCCGACGCACGGTGATATCCGCCGCCTCCCGCTCGAGTGCGGGCCGGGCGGGAACGAGTTGGGAATCGGGCCCGTGGAGGAGCCAGGTCGTCAACGGTCGACGGTCGACGGTCGAGGGAAGCGCGTGCCCTCCTGACGGTTGCCCGCTGGCCTCGTCACGTCCCAGCGTAAACCACCAGCGGAGCCCCTCGTGCTCCACGATGAGTTGTGTCGTCTTCTGCATCGAGTCCTCCGGGGCCAGGAATTGGTCGCCGTAACTCGATGATGGGAATAATGTTGCTGGAGCGATACTGGGGATTTTACTAGTGGGGCAGTCGGACAGACGGACAGAGGGTGTAGTTTCAGGCCGCAGGACCCGCGTCAACCTGCCCGCCTTGCCCGCCTTGCCCGGCTTGCCCGTCTTGCCCGTCCTGCATGGGGGCGGTGGGACTCGAACCCACGACCTGGCGGTTAAAAGCCGCATGCTCTACCAGCTGAGCTACGCCCCCGGACCGCGCTCAAGGTCGCATGGCGCGGGAGGGGGACGCAAGAGCATGCTTGTCCCGGCTCCGGGGTGGGTATAGTCTCAGACGGACAGACGGACAGACGGACAGACGGACAGGCGGACAGACAGATGGACAGAGGGACAGCTGGACAGCCTGGCCACGAAGGCAACCTCGGCCGGGAAGAGCGTGAGGGGCCACGACACGGCACGGAGCATCAGCTCTCGGGCCAGCTCGAGGAGCAGCCCCGCGCTGAGGAGTTCCTGCCGCCGAGCCGGCCTGCCGCCGAGCCGCCAAGGGAGGCGCTCGTCGAATGGGATGACGCACACTGCTGGCACCCGTTCACGCAACAGGGCACCTATCGCGAGTCGGATCCACTGCTCATTGTGGCCGGTGACGGCCACTACCTCGTGGACATCAACGGTCGCCGCTATCTCGATGGCGTGAGTTCACGCTGGTCCAACCTGCTGGGACATTCCCGTCCGGAGATCGACGAAGCCATCCGGGAGCAGCTCATTCGCATTGCGCACTCCACCTTTCACGGCCACTCCAACGTCCCCGCGGTCACACTCGCCCACCGGCTGGCGGAACGCGCGCCGGACGGACTCACCCGCGTCTTCTTCACGGATGATGGTTCGACCGCGGTGCGCGCTGCGCTCCAGATGGCGGCCGAATTCTGGCGCCAGAGCGACGAGACCGATGATCACGCCCGGACCGACTTCCTGGGCCTCATGGGCGCGTCGCACAGCATGATGCCTGATGCAGACAGCATGCTGATCCAGGCCGGTTCGCCGGCGCAGTTCCTGGAGTTGCTGGAGCGCGAAGGGCACCGGCTTGCCGCCGCGGTCCTGGAACCCGGGATACAGGTCGCCGCTGGTGCGCTGGTCCAGCCCGCCGGATTCGTCACCGAGGTCCGCGAGGCAGCGAGCCGCGCTGGCACATTCCTGATCGCGGATGAGACGGCCGTCGGCTTCGGCCGCTCAGGCGCGATGTTCGCCTGTGACAGGGAACGGATCGCACCGGACCTGCTGTGCCTGTCAAACGGGTTGACGGGCGGATATCTCCCCATGGGCGTCACGCTCGCAACCGAGCGCATCCACGATCGCTTCGTTGATCGCCGGGACGAGGGACGGCTCTTCGCCCACGGCTACACGTTCAGCGGCAATCAGCTCGCCGCGAGTGCCGCGCTCGCGACGCTCGATGTCTTTGATCGCACCGGCCTGCTCGACCGGCTGCCCGGCCGCGTGGAGCACCTGCAATCAGTGCTCGAGCCGTTGCGGGAGTTGCCGGGTGTGGCCGAGGTCAGGCAGTACGGCCTGGTGGCGGGCATCGAGTTCCAATCCGAAGAGGATGCGCAGCCGGCCCGCGAGCGTGCCCGCGAGGTATGTCACCGGGCCCGAGCGCACGGGGTCTTCATCCTGGCCGTGGAGGGTGTCGTCATGCTGGTCCCGCCCCTCACCATCACCCAACCCGAACTGGGTATGCTGGCCGGCGCGGTGGAGGCGAGCTCTCGCGAACTGGCCGGAATCGCGCCGTGAGCGAAACCCGTCGCAGCAATATCGTGGTCGTCGCCGGCACCGATTCGGGCGTCGGGAAGACGTGGGTGACCGCCGCGCTCGCGCGCGCCCTTGCCGCCGCCGGCACATCGGTGCGCGCGGTCAAGCTGGTGGAGACCGGATGCCAGGATGCCGGGCACGAGCGCGAAGACGGCGTCATCCTGGCCCGGGCCACCGGCCAGGATGCGCCGCTCGAAGCGCTCTATCGCTTCCCGGACGACATGGCGCCGGTGCTCGCGGCGGAACGCATCGGTGTCACCCTCGATTTTGACGAGGTGCTGATGGCGGTGGAACGGCACGCGGAACGCTGCGAGATCCTGCTGCTGGAGGGAGCGAGCGGCCTGCTCTCGCCGTTCACGTGGGAGTGGTGCCTGGTTGACGTGGCCCAGGCCCTCGAGGCGCGCGCCGTCCTGGTCGGCAGTGACCGGCTCGGGACGCTCAGCCATTCGCTCCTCACGCTCGGTGCGCTGGAGCTGGCGGCGGTGCCGGTGGTGGACACCATCCTGACACCTCCGCCGATCGCGGACCCGTCCACCGGCACCAACGCCGAAGCGCTGAAGCGGCTGAGCGGCGTACCCCGGGTCGTGACGGTCCCGCGCACGGATGATCCCGAGCTGGGGGCGGAGTCTCTGCGTTCTGTGGCCGAACGCCTCCTTGCGGCTCGCGTGCATACATAGTCTCGAAAGCACGCAAGACACGAAAACACGAAAGACTGCTTGCTGTTGCTGTGCTTTCGTGCTTTCGTGTCTTTCGTGCTTTCGTGATCACTTCCCCGTTGCTGGCTTCAGCAGGCCAGCGACCGCCTTCTTCGCATCCTCGTGCTTCAGGTTCGCCGCGATGGGCTGCAGTGCCCGCGCCGCGACCTGAGGTGGCATGGCGTTCTGGAAGGCGTTGAGCACCCACTGGCGCACCCAGCTTCGATCGTCATCCACGTGCCGCACCAGGATGCCCATGGCCGAGCTGTCGCCCTGGCGCGCAAGCGCCGCAAGCAGGTAGGCTGGCAGTTGCTGCTGGCCCAGCAACGGCTCGATTTCGGTGGCCGGCACCGCCCGGGGGAACCGCGCCATGGCGGAGAGCGCCGAGTTCTGGATGTCATCGCGATACGACGGTGTCCGGAGACCCGTCCGGATGTGCTCGGCGCGATGCGCCGAATCGGCGACTATCAGCGCCTCGAGCGCTGCCGCGCGCACCTGGTAACTGGAATCGTTCTTCCAGGCGGCGGTGGCCAGCTTGATCACATCCTTCCCGCCACCCTTCACCCGGGCAAGCGCGCCAAGCGCCGCGCCGCGCACCGCGGATGAGCTGTCCTTGAGCGCCGCGCGCAGTGGCTTGAGTGCCACGTTGGCCGGGAAGGAATCGAGCGCCGCGGCGGCCTCCGCGCGCGTGAGATAGTAGTCCGCCTTCAGCGCGGCGTCTGCCAGCGCCGCACCGGCCGCCTTGTCGCGGGGCCGGGCGGCGAGCTGGTCGATGACCCACTGCCGGTTCCAGAGATCGGGATCCTGCTCGAGCTGGCGGGCCAGCTGCGCCGTGGGCTGCTCGAAGGTGAGCTGCTTGAGGATGGTGTTGCCGTCGTCGAAGATCACCATCGTCGGTGCGCTCATGACGCTGTCCACCGTGATTGTGTCCTCCCGCGCGTCGATCCAGGCGGTGGCCATCCGATCCCCGCCTGCCGTCCCGACCCGCACGCTCACCGGCACCCGGAATACCTGCGGAGTGGTATAGCGAAGGCCCGTACTGTCTGCCGTGGCGGTGTCAACCTGGGTCTGCTTCACCGCCAGTGTCAGGCGGTGCGCGGTGGCGTCGTAGGACTGCGTCACCGTGAACTCAGGATAGCCCGCCTGATAGATCCACTGGCTCCAGAAGTCGTCGAGGTTCTGCCCGGTCGCGTCAAGGATCGCCTGGCGAAGGTCGTCGGTCGTCGCGTTGTCGAACTGGTGGTCGGTGAGATAGCGGTGAATCCCGGCCCAGAATCGCTCCGCACCCAGCCGGTGCTTGAGCATCTCGAGAATGAGGGCGCCGCGCGGGTAGATGTTATTGGACCCGAGCGCCGCGACCGGCATGCGCCGGCGCTGGTCGATGTCCATGAACTGCCGGTACTCGTCGAGGTAGTAATCCTCTTCCGCGTGCCGCCCCAGCCGCTGCCCCCAGTACTGTCCCGGCATGAACTCGGCGAAGCCCTCGTTGAGCCACATGTTGGCCCAGTTCTCGGTCGTGACGTAGTCGCCAAACCACTGGTGCGCGAGTTCATGCGGAATCAGGATATACTGGTACCACGGGCGGTCCTGATATGCACGCGCATCCGGCAGCCAGTCCACCAGCGTCGTGGCGCTCACGTTCTCCATGCCGCCAAAGAAGTCGGCCACGGTCGTCTGGGCGTACTTGTCCCACGGATACGGCACGCCGGTCAGCTGCGAGTACACCTCGATCATGTCGGGTGTCACCTTGAAGAGCGGCATCGCAAGCGCGCTGTCCTCACGGTAGACGTAGTAGTCCACCGGCTTCCCGTGCCAGGAGTCGCTCACCTTGGCGAGCGGCGCAACGACCAGCGACACGAGGTAGGAGGCCGACGGCTCCTCCTGCGACCAGTGCACCGTGTGGCCGCCGGCACCCTTCGTGTCAGACACCAGCTTGCCGTTGGAGACGACCGTGTACTCGCCCGGAACGGTCGCCACCAGCTCCCACGTCATCTTGTCATTGGGAAAGTCGTACGTCGGGAACCAGTCGTGGTTGTTGTCGTCCTCGCCCTGGCTCCAGATCTGCTGGGGATAGTGCGCGTGTCCCGGCTCCGCCTTCTTGAACGTGAGGCCCCGGCCGTTGTCGATCTTCGCGGCGTACTCGAGCGCAAACCGCACCGTGTCGCCAAACGCCGCCGGACTGGGCAGGTACACAACAACAGTGTCGCCGTGACGGGCGGTACGTAGCGCCGTGCTGCCCGCCGCGGCGCGCGTGATGTCGAGGAGGTGCCCTGCGTCGAGAATGACCGAGTCGAGCCCCGCCCGCAGCGAGATCAGCGTGGACGTGACCGTGCCGTCAAAGCTGAGCGAGTCCCAGCTGATGTTGGCGAGCTCGATCCGCTGGTGCACCAGGTCGTAATCATGCGACCGGGTGTAGCGATCGTTCGTCATGCGTTCGAGGTTGGACTGGGCGTTGAGCGATGGGGCGAGCAGGGTACAGACGAGAAGGGCACAGCCAGGCGTGCGCATCAGATCCTCACAGGAAGGCCAGTTGGGCCACTGGCGCGAAAGAGCGGCGATGATGAACGCAGGGCCCCAGGCGTTGCAGGCCCTGCTGATGTTCCGGCGTCCCGTAGCCGACGTTCGTGTGCCAGCCATAGCCCGGGTGGCGGGCCGCGAGGCGATGCATCACCCGGTCCCGCACGGTCTTGGCGACGATACCCGCTGCCGCAATCGAAAAGCAGTGCGCGTCGCCGTCCACCAGCGCCTCGTGCGCGTAGCCCAGCTCTCTGAACGGCACGCCGTCCACCAGAATGCGGCAGGCATTGAGCCGAGGCAGCGCCCGCTTGAGCGCCCGGCGCATGGCCAGCGCCGTTGCCACCCGGATGTTCAGCGCGTCGATTTCACGAACGGAGGCGGCGCCCACACCCAGCGCGAGCGCCGAGGCGCGAATGGTGATGGCCAGGAGGTCACGCTGCGCGGCGGGGAGCGTCTTGCTGTCCCGGACGCCGGGAATGGGCTGGAAGTTTCGGGGAAACGCGACGGCCGCGGCTACCACCGGACCTGCCAGTGGACCGCGGCCGACTTCGTCTACACCTACGAGGAGACAGGCGTCGTCCCACGCCGCGAGTTCGCGGGTGATCGTGGGCTCGATC
>DASTFH010000115.1:0-12969 GCA_035708725.1 Gemmatimonadales bacterium
GCTCGGTAAGGTCGCGAAAGGTCGCCTTGGGGTTCATGACACCTCCATGCTCGAACGCAACGCGTTCAGGATGACCGCAACGTCTATCCCTTCCTGCAGCAGCGCGCCGGCAATTGGCTGGATCAGTCCCAGCGCCGCGAACGCCATCGCCACCAGGCTGAGACCCAACCCCACGTAGATGCTCTGTCGGGCGATTCGCATGGTCCGGCGCCCGATACTGACGGCTTGGCGGGCGAGGCCGATGTCGTCACGCAGCAGCACCACGTCGGCCGCTTCGGCGCTGATCCCGCCGCCATGCGCCGCCAGCGCGACACCCACCGTGGCGGTGGACAGTGCCGGCGCGTCGTTGGTGCCGTCGCCCACCATCAGCACATGCCGGCCCGCTGCCTCGAGCTCCTGCACCGCAGCCACCTTGTCTTCCGGCCGGAGGTCACCGCGCACGTCCTGTACGCCGATGGTGTCGGCTACCGGATCGGCATTGGCCTGGGAGTCGCCCGACAGGAGCACCATGTGCTCGAACCCCAGTGCGCGAAGTTCCGAAAAGGCGTCCACGAGTCCCGGGCGCAGCTGGTCGGCATACGACACGACGCCGAGGCCACGTCCGTCTGCCGCAACCCAGGCCCGGAGCCCCACTCCATCCAGGGCGCCGAGATCATCAGCGGCCTGGGGAAACCGCTCCAGCACGTAGGCCGGCGACCCCACGACCACCTCGCGCCCCTCGACCGATCCCGCCACGCCGCGGCCGGGGGACTCCACGATGCCTGACGCCGGCGGCAGCTCGGGCACTTCCCTGAGCGCGGCGTCGGTCAGGCTCCGCGCCAGCAGGTGTCCGGAATGACGCTCGACTGCACCGGCGAGCCGCAGCAGCTCGCTACGCTCCACCCCGCTGGCGACGGTTACGCCGGACACATCGGGTCGGCCGATCGTCAGTGTACCGGTCTTGTCGAAGACGACCGTGTCCACCCGCGCCAGCGCTTCAAGCGCACCGCCGGAGCGCATCACGATGCCCTGCCGAGCACCGCGATTGATGCCGCCGATGATGGCGACCGGCGTCGCGAGGATGAGCGGGCAGGGGGTTGCCACGACAAGCACGGCGAGCACGCGTGCGACCTCGCCCGACCCGAGCCAGGCGAGCCCCGCCACCACCAGCGTCGCCGGCGTGAACCATATGGCCACCTTGTCCGCGATGCGCTGGAGCGGCGCCTTGCTCGCCTGCGCCGAGCGCACCAGCTCCACGATGCGGGCGTACTGACTCTCTTCTGCCAGCGCCGTGACACGGACCGTGAGGGCGCCTTCCTGGTTGATGGCGCCGCTCTCCACCAGCGTGCCGGGCTCCGCGAGCCGTGGCACCGGTTCCCCCGTGAGGCTCGAGGTGTCGAGGTGCGATCGGCCGCCCTCGACCACGCCATCGCAGGGGACGATTTCGCCGGGCCGCACCAGGATGCGCTCGCCCGGCTGGATTTCGCCGACCGGCACGTCGGTGATGTCGCCGGCAACGCGGTGGGCCACCCGTGGCGCCGCGTCCTCCAGCGCCCGCACCGCCCGGGACGCTCGCCCTTCCGCGTAGCGCTCCAGCGCCTCGCCGCCCATCTGCATCAGCACCACCACCAGCCCCGGGATCGGTTCACCCAGGAGCACCGCAGTGATAATTGCGAGCGAGGCCACGACATCGGCGGCAAACTGTCCGCGCAGGAGGCCTCGAACCGTGCGCCACACGATCGGCGCACCGATAAGCACGAGCGCCGCGGTCAGCAGGAACCGGGCGCTCGGCATAGTCAGTTCGCCGGCGCCGTATCCGGTCGTCGCAGCATGAAGCCGACCCCACGCACGGTGCTGATCATGGACCCGCCGGCCAGATCATGCAGCTTGCGCCGCAGGTTGCCGACGTGCACATCCACCACGTTGCTCTCGGGGTCGAAGTGCATGTCCCACACCTTCTCGAGCAGCGTGGTGCGCCGCACCACTTCGTCGGGGTGCAGCATGAAGTACTCGAGGAGCTGGAATTCCTTCGGCGTCAGGTTGAGCCGCTTGCCGTCGAGCGTCGCCTCGTGCCGCAGGCGGTCCACTTCCACGGCACCCACCTTGAGGTTCTCCACCCGCGCCGAGCCGCCTCGCCGGTGCAGGGCCCGGATGCGGGCCAGCAGCTCCTCGAACTGGAAAGGCTTGGCCAGGTAGTCGTCGGCGCCGGCATCGAGCCCGCGCACCACGTCATCCGCCGCGTCACGCGAGGTGAGCATCAGGATCGGCGTGGTCCGGCCCTCACGCCGGAGTTCGGTGGCAATCTGGAAGCCGTTCTTCTTGGGCAGGACCACGTCGAGCAGGATCACGTCATAGTCGTAGACGTGCGCCAGCATGGTGGCCTCGTCGCCATCGGGAGCGACGTCCACCACGTGTCCTTCTTCCTTGAGGCCCTGCTCGATGAAGCCGGCCACTTTCCGGTCATCTTCCACCACGAGGATTTTCATTGCTCTCACTCCATCAAGTGGTCGCACAGCGCATGGCGCTCAGCTCACAGCTCACAGCTCCCAGCTCCCAGCTCCCAGCTCCCAGCTCCCAGCTCCCAGCCAACAATCTCATCACCACGCCATGAACAGCGCGCCAACTGATTATGAAGACGTCTTCATAAATCGGCGACCGGAAGTTCCAACAGGAACCGTCCGCCCTCGCCTGGCCGGGGCACCACGGTGAGCTCGCCGCCCAGCAGCCGCGCCAGCCGGCGTGAGAGCGGCAACCCGAGCCCCACTCCCTGGCTTTCCTCGCCTGGCCGCGTCACGTAGATATCGAAGATCTGCTCGGCGTTCTCCGGCAGCACACCCGGTCCGTCGTCGTCCACCCTGATGATGATGCGCTGCCGGCTGTCCTCCAGTGTGCTCGTTACGGTGACCTGACCTTTGTCGCGGGCGTGGCGGATGCCGTTGGCCAGCAGGTTCACCAGGATCTGTTCGACGCGGGTGGAGTCGGTGGCCGAGGGTGGCACACCCGCGGCCAGGTCGAGCATCACGCGCACTTTCTTCTGCCGGGCGGCTGGTGTGACGCGACCGACGGCTCCGCGGATGATGGGCGCCAGCTCGACACTCCGGATCGTGACCTTGAGCCGGTCTTCGTCGAGGCGGCTCAGGTCCAGCAGGTCATTGATGAGGCTCACCGCCTGCTGCGCCGAATCGAGCACCTCGAACGCCGCGGGCGGGACGGTCGCCGGGTCCTTCTTGCGTACCAGCATCTCCGACCAGCCGTACACCGCCGCCAGCGCATTCCGCAGCTCGTGGTTCACCATGGCAAAGAACCGCTCACGCGAACGCTGCAGCTGCTGCACCTCCTCCAGGAGCCGGGCGCTTTCCTCATGAAGGCTCGCGTTCTCGATCGCGGCGGCCGTCTGGGCCGCGAGCAGCTTGGCGATCCGCTCGTCCATGTCGGTGAATTCGTCCGCGCCGATCTTCTCGGTGAGGTAGAGATCACCCAGGGTGCCCCGTCGCCCCACCACCGGCACGCCGAGAAACGAGTGCATGGGAGGGTGGTTGGGTGGGAAGCCGGCCGATTCGGGGTGCCGGGTGAGGTCGGGCAGCCGGATGACCCGGCCCTCGCGGATCACGAGGCCCAGGATGCCGTGCCCCTTGGGTGGATCACCCAGCCTGGCCCGCTCGTCGGGCGAGATCCCGTACGTGGTGAAGCTCTCGAGCAGCCGCCCGTCGGGCCCCAGCACGCCGATCGCCGCGTAGCGCGCGCCGATGATGGAGGCGGCGATCTCGGCCACATGCTCCAGCACCCCTTCCAGGGACAGCTCGGAAGTGAGCAGCGTGCCGGCGGCGACGAGCCGCTCGAGCCGTTCAACGGGTGGTGAGCTGGCGGAGATATCCATGGGAAGCCTTGTGGCCGGTTTCACCAAAGTTTAATGCGAGACAGGCTAAACTCCGATCATGTCATATCAGTTCATCATCGCCGCGGTAGATGAAACGGGGGCCGGACGCCATGTCGCCGCTACCGCGCTCGACCTCGCCAGCCGGATCGGGTCACGGCTCGGGCTGTTGACCAGCATCCCGTCGAGCATGGTGTCGCCGGCCCGCGCGGCGTCTGCGCGCACCGTGCTGAGCGACATCGAACACTCCCTCATGCGCAACAGCGGCACGGCCGTCGACGCCACCTGCTGCGTGGTGCGCGGTATTCCCGGCATCGAGGTGCCTCGGCACGCCGAGGAGAATGGCGCCGACCTGATCGTGGTGGGACACACCCCGCGCACCCAGTCCGCCCGGCTCCTGGTGGGCGACACCGCGGACGCGGTCACCCGCCGGGCGCGCGTGCCGTGTCTCCTCGTTCCGCCGCGACGCTCGCTCGATGGGCCGGTCGTGGTGGCCCTGGACGGGACGCGCCACTCGACCGCGGTACTCGAGGCCGGGTGCCGGCTCGCCGTGGCGTTGGACCAGCCGGTACACGCCGTGACAGTCGAGGTCATTCAGCCGGACGAGGTGACGAGATCGCTGATCGTGCCGCCCATGGCACGGAGCGTCAAGCTCGAGGACGTGATCGCCACGGTCTCGCAGCGCTTCGACCTGCCCATTCCGCTGGAGGTACGGCGAGGGGATGTGGTCGAGGAACTCCTCGCCGCCGCTGACGAGCACGATGCGCATACCCTGGTGGTGGGATTCCACCGCGGGGGGCCTGCAGGTGTAATGGAAGGGGGCAGCATCGGCCGCCGGCTGGTCCACGGCAGCAGCTCGGCGGTGCTGACCGTCCCCATCTGACCCGTGAAGAAGGCTTCATGATGGTTTCAGGCCCGCGCCATGAGGCGCGGGCCATTCTTTATCCCGTCAATCACGCGACCCATATCCCGGAGACCCGACGTGCGCCACCATCTGCTCCTGCTTTCGACCCTGCTCCTCGCTGCCTGCGGAGGGAAGGGCAGCGACACCAGCACTGGCGGTGGCGCCGCGACGACCAGTGCCGCCGGTGAGCTGACGCCGTTCCAGGTGAAGAACGGTGTTGGCCCGGTGACGGACGAGGTGACGCTCGGCGCCCTGGACAAGGAGCTGGCGGAGCAGGGCGAAAAGCTCTTCGAGCTCAGGTGCGGCAGCTGCCACAAGCTGGACCAGCGCTACGTGGGCCCGGCGCTGGGTGACGTGCTCACCCGCCGCACGCCGACCTACGTGATGAACATGATCCTGGCACCCGACACCATGTACACGCGGCATCCCGAGGCGCGTGCGCTGCTCGCGCAGTACGCCACCCAGATGCCCAACCTCCACCTCACGAAGGATGAGGCGCGCAGCATTGTCGAATACATCAGGGAAGAGGCCGAGGATCACCACTGATCCCGGCCGGTGGCATCATATCGGCGGCGTGGCCGCAGGAGGCAGTGCATGAGGTGGGAACGGGGCAGTTTCTGGCGCGTGGGCAGCGCCGTCATGGCGGGGCTGACGCTCGCGGCGTGCGGCCGGCCGGCCGCTCGGCTGGGTGACACGGCGGCCGACGCGGCACAGCGGGTGTATGTCGCGCCCGGCCAGTATGACGAATTCTACGCCTTCTTCTCCGGCGGGTTCGACGGCCAGGTAGGCGTCTATGGCCTGCCCTCGGGCCGGCTGCTCCGGCACGTGCCGGTTTTCTCGCAGAACCCCGAGAACGGCTGGGGCTACACCGAGCAGACCAGGGCCATGATGAACACCAGCTTCGGTTTCGTGCCCTGGGACGACGCGCACCATCCCCAGCTTTCCCAGACCGACGGCGTGCCCGACGGCCGCTGGCTCTTCATCAACGGCAACAACACGCCGCGCATCGCCCGGCTGGACCTCACCCGGTTCGAGACCGAGGAAATTCTCGAGATCCCGAACTCGGCGGGCAACCATGCGTCACCGTTCGTGACGCCGGATAACCGCTACGTGGTCGCGGCCACCCGCTTCAGCGTGCCCACGCCGCAGCGCGATGTGCCGATCGCGGACTACAAGAAGGACTTTGCGGGCCTGCTCACCTTCGCGCGGGTGGACAGCGCGACCGGCCACATGACGATCGCGTTCCAGATCCGGATGCCCGGCTTCGATTATGACCTGTCGCACGCCGGCAAGGGCCCGAGCGATGGGTGGTCGTTCTTCACGTCCTACAACAGCGAGCAGGCCAACGAGCTGAAGGAAGTGAACGCGTCGCAGAACGACAAGGACTACATCGCGGCGGTGAACTGGAAGCGCGCCGAGCAGTGCGTGGCCGACGGCAAGGCACGGAAGGAGCCGGCCCGCTACGCCCACAATGTCATGGGCGACGACGGCATCGCGCGGACCGAATGGGGCACCTCGGTCCAGGTGCTCGCGCCCGCCGACTGCCCGGAGCTGGTCTACTTCCTCCCCACGCCCAAGTCACCGCATGGCGTGGACGTGGATCCGACGGGGGAATTCATCGTGTCGGGCGGCAAGCTCGCCACGGTGATCCCGGTGCATTCGTTCAGCAAGATGGAGCAGGCCATCAAGGCGAAGGCATTCGACGGCGACGTGAACGGCATCCCGATCCTCAAGTACGACGCGGTCAAGGCGTGCGAGGTGCAGAACCCCGGTCTCGGGCCATTGCACAACGAGTTCGACGACAAGGGCAACGCCTACAGCTCGATGTTCATCAGCTCCGAGATCGTCAAGTGGCGGGTCAAGGACTGCCAGGTGCTCGACCGCGTCCCGGTCTACTACTCGATCGGCCACCTGATGGTGCCGGGTGGCGACAGCCGGAAGCCGTTCGGCAAGTATGTCGTCGCGCTCAACAAGATCACCAAGGACCGCTACCTGCCCACCGGCCCCGAGCTGGCGCAGTCGGCCCAGCTGTTTGACATCTCGGGCGACAAGATGAAGCTGCTGCTCGACTTCCCGACCATCGGCGAGCCGCACTACGCCCAGGCACTGCCGGCCAGCATCATCAAGGACCGCCAGCAGAAGATCTTCTCGCTGGAGCAGAACGCGGACCCGTTCGCCAGCAAGTCGGAGAAGGAGACGAAGGTGGTGCGGAAGGGCACGCGCGTCGACGTGTACATGACCGCCATCCGCAGCCACTTCGTGCCGGACAATATCGAAGGGCTGCAGGTGGGTGACTCGGTCTACTTCCACGTGACCAACCTGGAGCAGGACTGGGACGTGCCCCACGGCTTTGCCGCGATGGGCGCGACCACGGCCGAACTGCTCATCATGCCGGGCCAGACCCGGACCCTGACCTGGGTGCCCACGCGTGTCGGCGTCTACCCGTTCTACTGCACCGACTTCTGCTCGGCGCTGCACCAGGAGATGCAGGGGTACGCCCGGGTGTCCGCACCGGGCAGCAGCGTGCCGCTCGCGTGGAACGGCCCCAGTGGCTCGCTTGGCCAGAAGAAGGTGGCCCAGCGATGATGGCCCGCCAGTCGCGGCTGCTTGTGGCCTTCGGGGCGCTGCTGATGCTGGCCGCGTTCGTGACGCCGCTCTGGCGGATCGAGCTCGTGGCACCGCAGTACCCCGAGGGACTGGGCCTCCGCATCTGGGTGACCGAGGTGCGGGGCGCCCGGCCGCCGGACCTGAACAGCATCAACAACCTGAACCACTACATCGGCATGAAGCGGATCGAGAATGATGCGATTCCCGAGCTCCGCTTCATGCGCTGGATCCTCGGCGCCCTGGTGGCGAGCGGGCTTGGCGTCGCGGCCGCCGGCCGGCAGAAGGTCGTGATCGGCTGGCTCGCGGGTGCGAGCGCCGTGGCGCTCGCCGGCCTCGCCGACTTCTGGAAGTGGGGGTACGACTACGGCCACCAGCTCGACCCGCACGCCATCATCAAGGTGCCGGGCATGAGCTATCAGCCGCCGCTCATCGGCTCCAAGCAGCTCCTCAATTTCCACGCGACCTCCTGGCCCGACATCGGTGGCTGGGCGATCGTGGCGGCGCTCATTGTCATCTTCCTCGCGGTGCTGCTTGACCGCCGACGGATGGCGGCGAGCGCGCTGGCCGTGGGTCTCACCGCGGCCTGCGCGCCCTCACCCAAGCCGATCCATCTCGGTGAGGACGCATGCGAGCATTGCCACATGGTCATCTCCGACCCGCGCTTCGCGGGCCAGGTAGTGACCCGCACCGGCAAGGTCTACAACTTCGATGACGTCGGCTGCCTGGCCGCGTTCGTCGCGTCGGGCGCGGTGCCGGGCAGCGAGGTGAAGGACGTGCTGGTCCGCTCCTACGTCACCAGTGACAGCGTGCTCGATGCGGGCGGTGCGCTCTACGTACGGAGTGACGAACTCAAGACGCCCATGGCGAGCGGTCTCGCCGCACTGCGGCCCGGCCGCGAGGCCGACAGCGTGCATGCGATCATCGGTGGCGCGCTGCTGAGCTGGCGTGAAGTGCGCACCGGCTCGTCCTTGCCACGCGAGGCCGTGCTGCAGTGATGGTACCCGCGCTCTGCCTGCTCGCCGCACTGCTGCCGGCGCGGGTCATTCACGTCGCGCCCGGCACGGCGGTCGCCACCGTGGGTGCGGCGCTGGAGCGGGCCGGGCGCGGGGACACGATCGTGGTGCATGCCGGACTCTACCGCGAGGCGGGCCTCCGCGTCACCCGCCCGATGCAGATCATCGGCGAGGGCGCGCCGGTCATCGACGGCGGCGGAGCGTCGGTCTTCCTGGTCAGCGCCGACAGCGTCGGCATCGCGGGGCTCACCATCCGCAACGTCGCGCCCAGCTTCACCGAAGACCGCGCCGCCATCCGGGTCGAGGGGGCGCGCGGCTGCAGCATCCGCGACAACATCATCCGCGACAGCTTCTTTGCCATCTACACCGCGCGGGCGGAAGACTGCGTCATTGCCGGCAATGTCATCGTCGGCACCGGCAAGACCGAAACGGCCAATGGCAACGCCATCCATCTCTATCGCAGCCGCGGCATGGTCATCCTGCGGAACGAGGTGCGAGGCCACCGCGATGGGATCTATCTCGAGTTTGGCCGCCATGCGACAATCCGCGGCAATAGCAGCGTCGGCAACACCCGCTACGGCCTGCACTTCATGTACTCCGATTCGTGCGCCTATGAAGGAAACACGTTTCGCGGGAACCGGGCCGGCGTGGCGGTGATGTACTCCCGCAACGTCGCGATGACGCGCAACACCTTTGCCGGTGCCACCGGCGCCGCCGCGTACGGGCTGCTGCTGAAGGAGATCACCGACAGCCGGCTGGAGCAGAATACGTTCACCGCCAATACGGTGGCGCTATCGCTCGAGGGCGGTGAGCGGGTGCTGGCGCGCCGCAATCACTTTGTCCGCAACGGCTGGGCGGTGCGGCTCCGCGCCGACGCCGATGGCGGCAGCTTCGAGGGCAACGAATTCAACGGCAACGCCTTCGACGTGGTGACCAACAGCCGGCAGGCCCCCACCCGCTTTGCCGGAAACTTCTGGGATCGCTACGACGGGTACGACCTCGA
The DNA here is from genome assembly GCA_035708725.1 of Gemmatimonadales bacterium. GTDB lineage: Bacteria > Gemmatimonadota > Gemmatimonadetes > Gemmatimonadales > GWC2-71-9 > CAMLHP01. The sequence continues at coordinate 9,381 of DASTFH010000115.1, forward strand.
TCATGACGGCCTGGGCGACGTACCATTTCGTCCGGTGCGGCTCTTCGGGCTCGTCGTGGAGCAGCACCCTGACGCAATCCTTCTGCTCAACAGCCTGCTGGTGAACCTGCTCGACCTCAGCGAACGGGTGGCGCCGATTCTCACGCCCGAACTGCCGGTGGATTCCACCCCGCTCATCCGGAGGCGGCCATGACGGCGCTGGCGCACGCAGTCTCCCGGGGCGCGCTGGCGCTGGTGCCCGCCCAGGGGACGCCCGTCCGGGTGCACCACCTGGCCAAGACCTTCGGGCGCCTTGCCGTGCTCCAGGGCGTCAACGCCACATTCCAGCCCGGACGCATTACCGCGCTGATCGGCCCTAATGCCGCCGGCAAGAGCACGCTGCTCAAGTGCATCCTCGGCCTGGTGCGGCCCGATGCCGGTCTCATGCACGTGGGTGACGACACCGTGGGTACCGGCGCCGACTACCGGTACACGATCGGCTACATGCCGCAGGCGCCGAGCTTCCCGGGTCATCTCAGTGCACGCGAGGTGACCAGGATGCTCATCGATCTCCGTGGCGACGGAGCGACGCTCGACGACGAACTGCTCAGCAGCTTCGAGCTTGGTGCATCGTTCGACAAGCCGGTGCGCACACTCTCTGGGGGCACTCGCCAGAAGCTCAACGCCGCGCTCGCGTTCCTCTTCCGGCCGCGCGTGCTCATCCTCGACGAGCCGACGGCGGGGCTCGACCCGATCGCGGCCGGCATCCTCAAGGAGAAGGTCCGCGCGGCGCGGGACGAGGGCGCCACCATCATCGTCACCTCGCACGTGATCGCGGAACTGGAGGAGCTGGCGGACGATGTCGTCCTGCTGCTCGATGGGGCCGTACGCTACGAGGGGACGCTGGCCCGCATCGCCGCCGAGGCGGGCGAGCCCCGGCTCGAGCGCGCCATCGCATCGCTCATGCTGGCGGAGAGGCCGAGGCCATGAGCACCATGCGGAAGATCCTCCGCTACGAGCTGCGCGACGTCGGGCGGAGCAGGGCGGTCCTGCTGTACGGCGTGCTGCTGCTGGCCATGACGCACGCGGTGGTCTATTTCGGCGGCGGCGGCGCCCGGGCGGTGCTCAGTCTCCTCAACGTGATCCTGATCGTCGTGCCGATGGTGAGCCTCGTCTTCGGCACCGTCTATCTCTACGGCGCGCGCGAGTTCATCGAACTCCTGCTGACCCAGCCGCTGGGACGCCGGCCCATCTTTGCCGGCCTCTGGTGCGGGCTCACCCTTCCACTCATTGTCGCCTTCGTGCTCGGCGTCTCGCTGCCGTTCCTCTGGAGCGGCAGTCTGGGCCGTGACCTCGTGCTCCCGCTGGCGCTGCTGCTCGTTTCCGGCGCCCTGCTCACCGCGGCGTTCACCGCCATCGCCACATGGATCGCGACGCGGTTCGACGACCGCGCCAGCGGCATGGGGGCCGCACTCGCCGTCTGGTTCCTGGTGGCGATCGCCTGGGACGGGATGATCCTTCTCGTCGTCGCGACCTTGGGCAACCTGCCACTGCAATTGCCACTGCTTGGCGTCGCCATGGCCAACCCGGTGGATGCCGCACGCATCGGGCTGGTGCTGGCGCTCGATGCGCCGGCGCTGATGGGCTATACCGGCGCGGTGATGCAGCGTGCGGTCGGCCTCTGGGGCGGCCTCGGCCTCACGATCCTGGCGCTGCTGCTCTGGACGGTCCTGCCTCTCATGCTCGCGAGGCGGAGGTTTGAGGGAAAGGACTTTTGACAGACGAGCAGGGCAGACAGGGCGGCCAGGAAATCGCCCCGCCGTCCGCCTCGTCCGCCTCGTCCGCCCTGTCCACCCTGTCCGCCCTGCCCTATCTTGCAACAGCCGCCAGGGGCATCGGGCATCACCCGATTGAGACGACACCCTTGGAACCTGATCCGGTTCACACCGGCGGAGGGAGCGCGGCGCGCAGCAGTCCCCTCCGCCGGCCAATGCAAGGAGTCCCGCATGGCCACCACCGCCGCTCCGTCGCCCGCTACGACACTGGCCGACGCGTTTCCCAATTCCACCAAGGTGTACGTCGACGGCCCCCGTGGCATCAGCGTGCCGATGCGCGAGATCGCGCTCTCGGGTGGCGAGCCACCGCTCCGGGTCTACGACACGAGCGGGCCGGAAGGCCACGACGTGCGGGATGGGTTGCCGTCGGTGAGGGGGGAGTGGCTGGCCGGGCGGCCGGTCGAGAGTCGAGGGTCAAGAGTCGAGACAGACCCCTCGGCCCTCGACCCTCGACCCGCGACCCGCAGAGGTACCGGCCCCATCACCCAGCTCCACTACGCCCGCCGAGGCGAAATCACCGAGGAGATGGAGTACGTCGCCCTGCGCGAGGGAGTCGAGGCGGAGTTCGTGCGGAGCGAGGTGGCCCGCGGGCGCGCCATCATTCCCGCCAACATCAACCATCCCGAGCTCGAGCCGATGATCATCGGCCGCAACTTCCTGGTGAAGATCAACGCGAACATCGGCAATTCGGCCGTGAGTTCTTCCATCGAGGACGAAGTCGAGAAGCTGCGCTGGGCCACCCTCTGGGGCGCCGACACGGTGATGGATCTCTCGACCGGCAAGCAGATCCACGAGACCCGCGAGTGGATCCTCCGCAACTCGCCGGTGCCGATCGGGACGGTGCCGATCTACCAGGCGCTGGAAAAAGCTGGTGGCGTGGCGGAGGACCTCACGTGGGAGGTGTACCGCGACACCCTGATCGAGCAGGCGGAGCAGGGAGTGGATTATTTCACGGTGCATGCCGGCGTGCTGCTGCGCTATGTGCCGCTCACCGCCAATCGCGTCACTGGTATCGTCTCACGCGGCGGGTCGATCCTCGCCAAGTGGTGCCTCGCCCATCACCAGGAAAATTTCCTCTACACCAAGTTCCGGGAAATCTGCGAGATCATGGCGGCGTATGACGTCTCCTTCTCGCTGGGCGACGGACTCCGTCCCGGCAGCATCGCCGATGCCAACGATGAAGCGCAGTTCGCCGAGCTCCGGACCCAGGGCGAATTGAACCGGATCGCGTGGGACCACGACGTGCAGGTCATGAACGAGGGCCCTGGCCACATCCCCATGCATCTCATCAAGGAGAACATGGACAAGCAGCTCGAGTGGTGTGGCGAGGCGCCGTTCTACACCCTCGGTCCGCTCACCACCGACATCGCGCCGGGCTACGATCACATCACCAGCGCCATCGGCGCCGCCATGATCGGCTGGTACGGCACCGCCATGCTCTGCTACGTCACACCCAAGGAGCACCTCGGCCTGCCCAATCGCGACGACGTCAAGGCGGGGGTCATTGCCTACAAGATTGCCGCGCACGCCGCCGACCTCGCCAAGGGGCACCCGCGCGCCCAGGAGTGGGACGACGCCCTTTCCAAGGCGCGGTTCGAATTCCGCTGGCGCGACCAGTTCAACCTGGCGCTCGATCCTGTCACCGCGCTGGCCTACCACGATGAAACATTGCCGGCCGACGGCGCCAAGGTGGCACACTTCTGTTCCATGTGCGGCCCCAAGTTCTGCTCCATGCGGATCTCGCAGGACATTCGCGACCAGGCCGCCGGCATGGC
>DASTFH010000116.1:0-27998 GCA_035708725.1 Gemmatimonadales bacterium
CTTTGGCGTCCGGGTTTCGGACCGCGAGGAAGGGTCCCGGACCGGGCCGGTTCTGCCTGTTCCAGCAGGCGTACGGCGACGGCTTCGCCCACCATTCGACCCAGCAGGCTGGTGATGGTCGCGAGCAGTCCGGTCACCGCGGCCGCGATCTGTTCGGCGCCGAGCGCCGAAACCGCCTCCAGGCCGGCCGGCTCGTCGCCATTTCGAAGGGCGAGATCGGCGACCACCGCCTGGTCCGGCCCATCCAGCGCGATCGCCCGCCTGAGCAATGCGTGGTAGCCTGTCACGCCGATCCAGCGGATGAGCGTTTCGGCGAGCCTGGCGAAGCAGCGATGGGCGGCCTCGGCCGCGTCTGCAGCGGACGTGGCCTCGCGGGCATGCTGATCCCAGAGGCGCTGGGCAAGATCGGAGGCGACTGCGGAATGCCGGATCACGGCTTCACTTTCCGGTCGGCGTGATGCGGTGTTGCGATAGGGAACCGCTGGCTCACAGCTCGCTCCGGGGAGTCGCGAGGCTCGAGGGCGTCGGGCGGTAATGACTGGAACGCCGGCCGGCGATTGATGCCTGAATCTTGTGCCCGCGATGCGGCGGCGCAAGAGCGGACGAGGGACGAGCGAGTTGCGACGAGAGCCCCGTCCCTGGTCGCTGCTCCCGCGTCACACGTCCAGATTGGACACGTATTTCGCGTTTTTTTCGATGAAGATCCGGCGTGGCTCGACCGCGTCACCCATCAGTTCGTCGAAAAGATTGGACGCCTCGACCGCGTCTTCCATCGTGACCCGGAGCACGGTGCGTGTTTCCGGGTTCATGGTGGTCTTCCAGAGCTGGTCGGGATTCATCTCGCCCAGGCCCTTGTAGCGCTGGATGACGACGTTGCCCTTGCCGTCCGCGCCGGCGAGGCGCTTCTGGAATTCGTTGCGCTCCTCCTCGGTGTACGCGTAGAACTCTTCCTTGCCGCGCGCCACCCGGTAGAGCGGCGGCTGGGCGATGTACACGTAGCCCGCCTCGATCAGCTCCTGCATCTGCCGGAAGAAGAACGTGAGGAGCAGCGTGCGGATGTGCGCACCATCCACGTCGGCGTCGGTCATGATGATGACCTTGTGGTAACGCGCGTCCTCCAGCTTGAAATCATCACGCACGCCAGTGCCGATGGCGGTGATCATCGAGCGGATTTCCTCGTTGCCAAGGATCCGGTCAATCCGTGCCTTCTCAACGTTCAGGATCTTGCCGCGTAGCGGCAGGATGGCCTGGAACTGCCGGTCGCGGCCCTGCTTGGCGCTGCCGCCGGCCGAATCGCCCTCGACCAGGTAGATCTCGCTCAGCGCGGGATCGGTGATGGAGCAGTCGGCCAGCTTGCCAGGAAGCACCGCGCTTTCGAGGCCCGACTTCTTGCGCACCAGGTCGCGTGCCTTGCGGGCGGCCTCGCGCGCGCGGGCGGCCGCCACGGCCTTTTCAACGATGGCGCGAAGCACGGGCGGGTGCTCTTCGAGGTAGGCGCCGAGGTGTTCGTTCACTACCTGACGGACGATGCCCTCGACCTCGGAATTGCCCAGCTTGGTCTTGGTCTGCCCTTCAAACTGCGGCTCCCGCACCTTGACGTGGAGCACGCAAGTGAGCCCCTCGCGGATGTCATCGCCGGTGAGGGTGAAGTTTTCCTTCTTGAGCGCCCCCGCCTTCTTGGCGAGGTCGTTGACCGTGCGGGTCAGCGCCGCGCGAAAGCCGGTGAGGTGAGTGCCGCCCTCGTGGGTATTGATGTTGTTGACGAACGTGAACGTGTTCTCGTTGAAGCCGTCGTCGTACTGCAGGGCCAGGTCCACGTCCACCTCATCCTTCTCGGTGGTGAAGTGCACCGGCTTGGCATGCAGCGGTTTCCGGTTCCGGTTGAGGAACTGGACAAACTCGACCAGGCCGCCCTTGGCAAAGAACTCGCTCTGCTGGCCACCCTCGCGCTCATCCTTGAGCGTGATACGCACGCCCTTGTTGAGGAACGACAGCTGGCGCATCCGGTCAGCGAGGGTGTCGTAATGGAAATCGAGAGTGTTGAAGATCTCCGGGTCGGGCTTGAACCGCACGGTGGTGCCCGTCGCGCGGGTCTTGCCGAGGACCGAGAGCTTCTTGGTGGTGTGACCCCGCGCAAACGACATGTGGTGCCGCTGGCCATCACGGTCCACCAGCACTTCCAGCCGCTCCGACAGCGCGTTCACCACCGACACGCCCACACCATGCAGGCCGCCCGACACCTTGTAGCTGTTCTTGTCGAACTTGCCGCCGGCATGCAGCACCGTCAGGGCGAGCTCCACGCCAGGGAGCTTCTCCACCGGATGGATGTCCACCGGGATGCCCCGGCCATTGTCGGTGACCGTGATCGAATTGTCGGGATGGATCGTGACGCTGATGGCGTCGCAGTAGCCCGCCAGCGCTTCATCGATCGAGTTGTCCACTACCTCGTAGACGAGATGGTGCAGGCCGCTCTCGCCGGTGGACCCGATGTACATGCCCGGACGCTTCCGGACTGCTTCGAGCCCCTTGAGGACCTGGATGGAGTCGGCCTTGTACTTCGGCTCTGCGGTGGTGCTCATCGTCCCTCGCTGCTGTACGTCAGGTTTCGCCGGGGCGCCGAGGTGGCGCCGCAATCCAGCGTATTTCGCGCACCCGTCCGGAGCGGCCCTGGTTGAGCTTGCCCAGGATGCGTGGTGTCATCATGCGCAGTTCCTGCGCCCATGGTGCGCTCGCAACCCGCACCCAGAGGATGCCGTCGGCGGTGACCGCATCCGGTTCGGTGACCGCGGCGATCTGCGGCCCCACGAGTTCGGCCCACTCGGCGACGATGCCGGCCGCTTCCACTCGCCGCGCGAGCCCGGCGCGCTTGAGATAGCGCGCGAGCACGTCGGCGATACCTTGCGGACGCTGGTCGTCGCTCATGCTGCCACCCGTCCGCTGGACACCCGCCACACCGGCAGCGCCAGCCCCGCCGGCAGCTCCTGCGCGCGCGGCGCGGTGAGAAAGACCTGGCGCTCGGGGCCGGCCAGGAGGCGATGCGCCAGGCGTTCCTGCCGCTCCCCGTCCAGCTCGGCGAACACATCATCGAGCGCGAGCGCGGGTTCGGTGCCGCGGTCCTCCGCCAGCGTCCTCAACTCGAGGAGCCGAAGCGCCACCGCCGCGGTGCGCTGCTGCCCTGTGCTGCCAAAGGTCCGGAGATCCCGGCCATCGAGCAGCAGGCGCAGGTCATCGCGGTGCGGCCCCATGCCGGTAGCCGTGCGCGCGAGGTCGCGTGGCAGCTGTTCCGCGAGTAGCGCGGGCCACGCGTCCTGCCGAGCCAGCTCCGGGTGTCCCCGATAGAGCAGGCGCGCGGACGTCCGCTCACCCAGCGCGGCCAGCTCTGATTCAAACGCCACTTCCATGCGCGTGACCCACGCCAGCCTGGAGCGGACGATGCACGACCCCGCTTCAGCCAGCGGCTGGTCGAACGCTGAGGCCAGGTCACCGCGCCCCTGGCGCAGCGCGGCATTCCGCTGGGCCAGCGCGGCCCGGTAGCGCGCAAGCGCGCCGAGATAGCGCTGATCCGCCAGCGCCAGCAGGCGATCGAGGTACAGTCGCCGGCCGGCCGCGGGCCCTGATGCGAGGGCAACATCACCGGGCAGGAAGGCCACGGCGAGCCAGGAGCCAATGGCATCCGCGAGGCGGCCCGCCTCCGCGCCTTCCACGGCGATCCGCTTGCGGCGCTCTCCGGTGTTCCACTGCGCGGAGACCTCGCGGCCGCTGCCCCACGTGGCAACGCGGAAGCCGGTGCCGGCGAACTGCACCAGCTCGGCATCAGCCGCGCCGCGGATGGACCGGCAGAGCACGGTATAGCACAGCGCCTCGAGGAGATTGGTCTTGCCCTGACCGTTCTCACCCAGCAGCAGCATGCCGGCTGCCGGCACGGCGACATCGAGGTCCGCGAGATTGCGAAACCCCCGCGCGACCAGTCGTTCGAGCCGCACTACTGGACGATCAGCGTGCGCGCTGCAGTATCGCCGCGCACGCCAGCATGATCGGTCGCAAACACCAGCACGGTCAGCGTGTCGCCGCCGTGGCCAGCGGTCGAAATGGGGAGGATGAACCGGAGTGTGTCCGTGGGTTCCTCCGGGGTGAAAGGACGGAACTGCTCACCGCCCACCACCAGCACGTACAGCGTGTCCACGCCGTTCTCGTCGATGGCCCGGCCCGCAACCGTCGCCATGGGGCCTTCGGGCACCCGGGCAAGGCCGGTTTCCGGCACGTCGATGAAGATGCGCGGACCGGCACCCGACGACCCTGGATCGAAGATGAGCCGGGCCCGTTCTCCGCATCCCGCAAGCAGCATGATGCCTAGCGCGCCACCCACGAGATGGCGCCGCCGCCTGCGGCGATTTGTGGCCTCTGACATCCGGGCAAATATAGCCGTTTGGAGTCCCGAAAACGAGGGTTCAGGAGTGGTTTTTCCCTCGGAATTCCGCGGGGCGGCGGGCCAGAAATGCGGCCGTGCCCTCGCGCATTTCTGGAGACGAGGAGAGGAGGCCGAAATGCACCGCTTCCTGGGCAAGGGCCGCATCGAGCGGGAGATCGGCGGCGCCGTCCACCAGCGCCAGGCAGGCCGCCACGGCCAGCGGGCCGTTGGCGAGGATCTGCTTCATCATGGCACTGGCTTCGGCGAGCAATTGCCCCGCTGGAACAACACGATTGACCAGTCCGATACGGTAAGCCTCGATGGCATCGATCATCGCGCCGGTGAGCAGCAGCTCGAGTGCGCGGCCTCGGCCAATCAGGCGGGGCAGGCGGACGGTGCCGCCATAGCCGGGCGAGATGCCGAGCTTCACCTCGGGCTGGCCGAACCTGGCACCCTCCGAGGCAAGACGGATATGGCAGGCCATGGCCAGTTCGCACCCACCCCCCAGTGCGAAGCCGTTCACGGCTGCGATGACCGGCTTCCCAAGCGTCTCGATCTTCCGGAACACGGCCTGACCAGTCCTCGACCGCTCGGCGCCATCGAGCGGCCCCTGCTCGGCAATCTCGCTGATATCGGCACCGGCCACGAAGGCCTTGAGTCCGGCGCCCGTGATGATGAGCCCGTGAATGGCGTCATCCCTGGCCACTCGGGCGGCCATCTCACCCAGCTCGCGGATGACCGTGGCATTCAGGGCGTTGAGCTTGTCGGGGCGGTTGATGGTCGCGATGGCGATGTCATCGGCGACGTCGAACAGCAGGGTGTTGTAGGGCATGGCGTTTCGGGGTTGGATGTGGACGTGAAATATAGACGAGGGACGAGGGACGAGCGCCGTGCGCTATGCGCCATGCTACGCGCTATGCGCTGTGCGCTGCCGGCATTACCTTGAGCCCTGAGCCCCAGGTCCCGGGCCCCAGGCCCCAAGCCCCAAGTCCCAAGTCCCATGCCTTCCATCCTCGCTCTCGACCAGGGCACCACCGGTTGTCATGCGCTCGTGCTGCACCAGGATGGCCGGGTGCTGGGCTCGGCCTACCGGCCGCTCACCCAGTTCTTCCCTCAGCCCGGGTGGGTGGAGCAGGACGCGGAAGAAATGTTCCGGCTGACAGTCGAGGCCGGGCGCGAGGCCATCCAGGCAGCCGGTGAGATGCCGATTGGCATCGGCGTCACCAATCAGCGCGAGACGATCGCGATCTGGGACCGGCGCACATTGGCGCCAGTGGCGCGCGCCATCGTCTGGCAGGACCGGCGAACCGCGGCGCGTTGCGCGCAGCTCAAGCGCGACGGCGTGGAAGCGCTCCTGCGCCAGCGCACGGGCCTGGTGGCGGATCCCTATTTCAGTGCGACGAAGATCGAGTGGATGCTGCAGGTCGCGGGTCACGAGTCGCGGGCCATGCGGGGAGAGCTGAGGGCCGGAACGATCGACTCCTGGCTGCTCGCGAAGCTTACCGGTGGGCGGGTCCATGTGACCGACCACACCAACGCATCGCGCACGCTGCTGTATGACCTTGAAGCACGCGACTGGTGCGACGAGTTGCTGGAGTGCTTTGGCGTCCCAGGGCAGCTGCTGCCGGAGATTGTTGCCTCGAGCGGTGTCATTGGCGAGTCCGACCCTGTCCACTTTGGCGCGCCGATCTCGATTGCCGGGATAGCGGGCGACCAGCAGGCGTCGCTCTTCGGACTGGGTTGTGTGCGGGCGGGTGAGGCCAAGAACACGTATGGCACGGGCGCTTTCCTGCTGGTGCACCAGGGCGACACCGTACCGGTGCCGGACAAGGGAGTGCTGGCGACCGCAGCGTGCGGGCCGAGCGGCGAGCCGGCCTATGCGCTCGAGGGGAGCATTCTCGTGGCGGGCGCCGCCATCCAATGGCTCCGCGACCAGCTCGGCATCATCGCGACCGCGGAGGAAACCGAGGCGCTCGCGCGAAGCGTGCCCGACGCCGGCGGTGTGCATTTCGTGCCGGCATTTGCGGGACTCGGCACGCCGCACTGGTCTCCCGACGTGCGGGGCACGATCACCGGCCTGACGCGGGGAACCACGCGCGCGCACATCGCTCGCGCGGCGCTCGAGGCGATGGGATTCGGTGTGGCGGAACTCTACGCCGCGCTGCACGGCACATCGGCACTCAAGGTGGACGGAGGCGCGTCTGCCAACGACTGGCTCATGCAGTTCCAGGCGGACGTTCTGGGGGTGCCGGTGCGGCGGCCCGACGTGATCGAGACGACGGCACTTGGAGCGGCCGGACTCGCCGGCATTGCACTCGGGCTCTGGCGTGACGCCGGGGAGTTTGTTGCCAGCCGCCAGTTCACCACGTTCATCCCGGCGATGGAAGCCGGGAAGCGCGAGCGCCTCATGACGGGGTGGCGTCGGGCCGTCGCTGCCGCCCTCGCCTCGGTCGAGCAGTCCGAAGCCTAGGGAATCGCTGCCCCGTGGCACGCAGTGCACATCTCGGGGTTCTTCCGCTTCAGCCGCTCCGCATCGAAGCCCGGGCCGTGGGGATTGAAGCGACGGCCTCCCACCGCGGCATGACATGTCAGGCAATCGCGCTCCACATGACAGCTCACACAGGTCTCAAGCTCCTGGCGGGCCGCCTTTCCATGGCCAAGGAGAAATGCGGGATTCGCATCGTGGTATCCAGCGCGCAACGGGCCCATGGAGCGCAGCCCCGACTGCGCGTGGCAACTGGCGCAGAAGGACGCCGTGTTGTGGCAGTCGGCGCAGTTGGTGGAACGCGCGTAAGCGGCCGCTGGATGGCGGGTCAGGAAGTTGGCCGGATGGTAGCCCCTGTTCTCACCGGGCGAAGGAACGTGACATGAGAGGCACTCCGTGCGGGCGTGGCAAGTAACGCAGGTGCGGGCCGCCGCGCGCGCGAAGGGCGCGTGGGCATCAGTGAAGTCCGCTCCGTGCGTGGGTGGTCGGCGCCGGTGAGTGAGGGCACCGATGGCGCGGCCGGCGCCCGCCGAGGCGAGCCGAAGCACGGGGCCGGGCGCGGAGCCGGCGTGACAGGTGAGGCAGCTCTCTCGCGTGTGGCAGGTCGCGCAGGTTGCACCGGTGCCGAGACTCCGGCCGTGCAGTTCCGAAAATCCCGGTTCACGGTGCGGGGCTGGCGCCTCGAGGGCCGCCTCGATTGCGAGTGACCGCGCATCAGCGGCCAGCGCCTGGATTGCGCGCGTTTCCGGAGCGTTCACGTGACATTGCAGGCAGAAGTCGCGCGCGTGGCAAGTGGCGCAGGCGGCAGCCACCTGCTGCCCCTGCTGCCGCAGGGCAGTGGCCTGGGTGCCGTGACCTGGGCCAGCAAACGCGGGTTCCCGATGCGAAGGCGGCGCACGGAAAGCGCTGACATCCTCTCGTGTCAGCCGGACGGCGCGCGCCAGCGACAGGTGACAGGTGGCGCACGCCGAGTCCGGTGCCGACAGGTGAGGCGTCGTGATGCCATGACAGGTGAGGCAGGCGCGGTTCACGGCGAGCGATACCTGCATGGCACGCGCTCCGGTGCGGACGTGGCACGTCGCGCAGCGCCAGGCGGAATCAGGCGTGATTGTGCCGCGCTGGATCAGCTCGTTGGCGTGGCGCTGGTGATCGAAGCGGAGATTGGTCCGCGGCAGCCCAGCCGGCGGAGTCCAGTCGACTCGGCGCTCGATCGTGCCGTCATGACAGGTTGCACACGCGGTGGCCGCGGGCCAGGGGTTGGATCCGGTCTGCACGCCCGCGTGACAGCTGGTGCAGGACGGGAAAAGCCGGGCGTGCTGCTCATGATCGAAGCGGTCCGCACGGGGCAGCATCCTGGCCGTGGCCACACCTGTCACGGCGGCCGCCGCGGTCACCGCGGTGGCCAGCAGCAGCGAACGCCGTGGCGTGATCATGGTGGCACGTGCCGGCTGGACTGGCGCGGCCGAGCAGGGGGCAGCGGAATCGGACGTGCGCCGCCGAAGACCAGCGTCAGCCGGGCACTGAGCCGCGTCTGCGACCAGTCAAACGCTGCCGCATCGGGCCGGTCCCGCGTTTCCCAATAGCGCGCGATGCCCACGCCCGTTCGCACCCGATCGGACGCCTCCCAGTCTGCATCCACGCCGAACATGCTCACGCTCGCGTCGTCATAGCGAAATTCGAGCGGGCGCTGCAGCGCGGCCCCGCTCGCGCGAAGTTCGAGATGGGCATCCGGCCGGAAGCTGACCGCCGCGTCAATGCCGCGGGATGCGGCGCCCGGCCCGAATTCGCGGTGACCGTCCAGCTCTGCCCGCCACGCCGCCGACAGATCCACCGCAGTTCCGACGCTCGCGCGCCAGCCGTCATCCTCGGCGGTGGTCAAGGGGCTGGATGCCTCGGCGGGCTCGAACCAGTAGCGCTCACCGCGGGCGTGGAGCTCGACGGACCGACGTGGGCGGTACCACGCCGCGGCGGAAATGGAGTTGAATGGCACGGGACTGAACGCGCCCCAGATGGTCCAGAGATCGAAATGCGGCCGGTAATGGCGCGCCTGCACCGCGGCGGTCACCATGGGAGTGACATACCGGGCCTGCACGTCTGCGCTACCCCAGAATCCTTGCGCCAGGTCATACTCGGCGCCCCCGGAGAGAGTGACCCGGCCGGCGATGCGTGCGTCCCCCGAGAACGCAGCGCGTTCGGCGACGAGATAGTCGGAGCGGCCGTCCAATTCGCGCTGGTAGTCGAGTCGGGCGTGTCCCTCGCGGCCGCCATAGTCCACCGCCGTACCGAACACCGTGCTGCGTTGCGATGGCCGGAATTCGTCCAGGGGGTTGAGCGCCGGGCTGGTGATCGGGAGCGCGGTGGCACGCGCGAGTCCCCAGCCCGCCCATCCTTCAATGGCGAGCCCGGTCGTGCCAGCCCGCACCGTGACTCGCGCCCCATCGAAGTTCGTGGGACCAAGGCGCGTGAACATTGCCTGCCGTCCAAGCGTGGCGGTGAGCGCCGCACGCGTGTACTCGACATAGGCCTGGAGCAGCTGCAGGGCCGGCTCGGTCCCGGGCCACGCGTCGGACGAGGACAGGTCGGTGAGGAGCCTGCCATCCGCATGTATGCTGAGCCCCGTGACACCAAATCCCCAGGCGGTGAACGCCGCCGATTGGGACAGCGGAGCCGCGCGGATGACGGGACCGGGCAGGAAGAACCGGCAGATGCCCGCGGGGTCACAGGACACCGCGACCCCGTCGGGTGTCACCGGCCCGCCGGTCGGTCCGGTCACGGTCGCCGCTTCGGAGATGCTGTCCTCGGAAACACCGCGGAAATCGACACGCTGAACGCGCGAATCGAGCCGGAGACTGTAGCCCTGTCCCTGCAGGACCGAAACCGAGCCGCCGAGAGTGAGCAGCGCGACGATCGCGATGGTCCGGGTCACGGGCTGGGCTCTCGCGTCAGGTGCTCACGATAGCGCTCGGGACTCTCGAGAAAGTGGCAGGTCACGCACTCCCGATCGGCAAAATGGCGCACCTGGTCGGTGTGGCAGGTGAGACAGAGGGCCCGCGTGGCATGGAGTTCCCGGACGGTGGAGACTGTGTGGCAGTCGTCACAGTTGCGATGTCCCTCGACGGGCCGCGCATGCGCTGGCCGGATCTCGCTTCCGCTGTGGCAGGTCGCGCAATCGCGTTGCTGACGGTGATGTTCGACGTGGCACTGCTCGCAGCGCGCGACCGACGCGGTGGGCGCGAGCGACACCGGGGTCACGTGGCAGGTCGTGCAGGCGATCGAGCCGTGGGCCGCATGCTCGAATCCGACGACGTGCGCCCTTGGGGCGCGCTGCTGCACCCGGACCGACACCGTCTCCGCCATCTCCGGGCGCAGCTCATCGGCGGCGTGACAGGCGCTGCATTGACTCGTTGCTGGCGCCTGGTGATGGCAGATCTGGCAACCCCGGGGCCGCTGGAACGTGAGGTCGCCGTGACCGGTGCTGGTGGCGTGGCAGGTGAGGCAGGGAAGGCGGCGGTGGGGTGCGTGCGAGAAGGTGTCGGCTGGGGCGAGCGGCTGTACCTGCGCGACCGGAGAATCGCGCACGGAGGGCGGCACCCTGGCGCCAAGTGACACGCGCTGCAGCGCGGCGGTTGTGTCAAAGGGAAGCGGGGGTCGCAGGCGCCCGCGCGTCCGCTCGCGGACGCCCTCGTGGCAACCCGCGCAATCGCTCGCGTCCACCCGGGCGCTGTGGGGCGTGTGACAGGTCTGGCATTGCTGCGCCACGGCGCGATGCCTGAGGCCCACGTGGAATGGCTCATCGCGCCAGTCAGCATGGCAACCAGCTGACGCACAGCTCTTGAGCGCCGCCTCGGGGCGTTGCTGTTGATGCGGGTTGTGGCACATGCCGCAGGTGCCATTATGCGGATCGCGATCCGGATTGAAGTCGGCGATCAGCGCCTTCATCTGGTGGCAGGAGGCGCACTGCTCCATCGTGGGAACCAGCGTGGCGGCTGCAGAATCCCGGGTGGCAAGCGCCGGCACCTTCCGGGTGAACTGGTGGCAGGCCGTGCAGTGCATTGAAGTCTGGTTGGCCATGCGGCCCAGCCGGATGCGCACGCTGTCGGTGAGGTGGCATCCCTGCTGGGCGCACGTCTGGTTGACCGGCTGAAAGCGATGTGCCGTCTGCGCGTGACAGGTCAGGCAGTCCACCTTGCCACGCAGCGAGTCGGACTCGAGATGCGTGCGATGGCCCGCCGTCGACGCGATCGCCTGCCAGGTCTCGCCGGCGTCGCCCCGCACGTGACAGCGCTCGCACACATCGCGCGGCACCTTGGCGTGGGGCGGAATTTCCTTCTCCCGTCGGCCCGACATCCAAAAGACGAGTTTTACGGCCTCCTTGCCGACCTTGAGTGCATGGCACGCGTGACAACTCAGCGTGTCATGCTTGCCCTCCAGGCGGTGTACCAGGCTGTAGTAGCCCGTATCAGGCAACACCCACGCTTCGCCACTGCCGACGAAGATGTGACACCCGTTGCAGAACCGGTTGTCGTGCTGGACGAACTGGTTGGTGCGGTAGCCGAGCCCCGCGACCAGCAGCAGCACCAACGCGGCCAGGGCCGCAAGGCTCGCCTGGAAGCCAGGGGTCCGGGTCCGCAGCCAGTGGGCAATCGGCGCTCGATGTCGCCACAGCAGGCGGACGACCAGCGCGGCCACGATCGCAGCCAGGACGGCGCCGCCCCACATCAGCCAGGGAGGGCGCTGAAAAATCCACTGCACGACGGCGATGACGGGATCGGAGAGGTGCGGGTGCTGGACCGTCGAGTCGATGGCCACCTGCTGCCGCATCCCGACCGGCCCGGAGTCCTGGGCCATGGCCAGGATTCCGGGACCGAGCGCGGGGAGGGTCGATACCGGCACCGGCGCCAGTGTCAGCGGAGCGAAATGATCTTCGTTGCGCCGCCGAGCTGGGGGCCCGCGCCGGGTACCGGCGAGTCCAGGATTCGCCTCGCAGCGGCAGGCGGCGCCGGCAGCGAGTACTTCGTCTGCATTTCCTGGATACTGGCGCGGAGCAGCGCCTCTGCCAGGAACGGATTGTGGACGCCCAGCGACTTGTCGCCGTTACCGTACAGCCCTTCACCCACAAGCCGGGCGTTGAACTCACCGCCCTCGGCGGCGCTGATGACCGTGTCGGGCTTGAATTCGTCCGGCAGGTTCTGCTTCACGGTGGGCAGGTAGCCAAGATCCACACCGGCATCAATTGTCTGGTTGCCGTTCACATCCTGCCAGAGCACGTCGGCCAGTGTCTTGAGCCGTGCGCGCAGGTTGACCAGCGCAGATGCAGCGACATCGCCAGAGGCATGGCAACCCGAGTTAGCGCAGGCGGCAAAGCTCCGCGCGCCCGTTGTGTAGCTGCAGCCGTTGTCGGCCTCCGGGCGGCCCTGGCCGTCGAGGCATGGAATGGGCCGGAAGAGGTGGCCGGTGCTGTGCAGGACGAAGGCGCCGGTGGCCTTGTCAGTCACGTCGTACGTGTTGACGTGACAGCCGGCGCAGAGTCTGGGGTTTCGCTCGGACGCGTGCGACGTGAAGATGCGCGATGTGTCATAGGCGAAGCCGGCCGGGCGATAGCCGGCGGTGCCCAGCAGCACGGCCCCTTGCGGCGCATGCGGCCTCGCCCCGTAGGCACTGCCGCCCGCCGGCTCGGTGCGCCTGATGTGGCACCGCATGCAGAGATTCTGCTCCGGATCCGGCGAGGAAATAGAGAAGCGCAACTGGCCTTCATTGGGGGATCCGTGCGGATCGTGGCAGACCACGCAGGTGGTGGCCATCGGTTCGGCGTCATTGCGCTCGGCGTAGGCGGCGTCCGCATTCCATGCCACCAGCGTCTGGCGGCCGTTATGACAGCTGGCGCAACCCGTCTCCGACGCCGGTTCTTCGATGATTTGCGCGTGCGCGGACTGTGACCATTCCTCCGCGAATGGCTGGTGCACTCCCGAGTGGCATGACGCGCAGCTCGCCGCCGTATCGGTCAGTGTGGCATGCGCCAGTGGCCTGTTGCCCGGCCGATCCGGCTCGGTCACGTGCTGGAGGCCGGGGCCGTGACAGCTCTCGCACTGCACATTGTGATAAGCGGAATCCTGGACCACGTTCCAGCCGGCTGGAGCAGCGAGCCCGTTGCCACGTTCGGAGACCGTATGGCAGCCATAGCAGCTCGGCTGGGCGTGGCCAGAACTTGCCAGCGTTTCGAACGCGCCGCTGTGAGCCGACGTCTTCCAATCGCGCTGATGGCCGACATGGCAATTCCCGCACGTGGTCTGGTTGCTGGCTACATCGAACAGGCCGAGAAAGCCGTTGACGCTGTCAGGCGGCGGATTGAACGGTGGGCGATCACGAAACACGATCTTGTCGGAGCTGCACCCCGCCAGGAAGGCGAGGGCGGAGAGGGCGACCACGAGGGCACCGGAACGAGCTCTACAATTCAACCGCATTGCCAGCCTCAGGCTGTGAGCTTTGGCAGTACTATCTACGTAATTCTGCGGAACGCGCAAGACGGTGCCACCGATGCTGAACGGATCTTCACGTTTTCTTCATGAAATGCTGCGAGCGAACTGCCATTCTCAAGGCGCCAGTCGCAATATCGGCGGAAGGAGGAACCGATGACGGTCACGCGCTGCGCCCGATGCGGAGCGGGCGTCCCGGCGGAGGCGCGCTTTTGCCCTGGCTGCGGATCGCCGGCCGAGGGGCGAATTGGCGTCGGCGGCGGGAAGCGGTTGCCACTGGCCGTCGCAACGGTGGGCGTCGTGGTGATCGTGGTTGCGCTGTCGTGGAATTACCGGGCGCGTGCCAGCAGCCCGGACGCTGGTGAAGCTTCGCGTGCTGGCGCAGTGACGCCGCCCGACATCAGCACCATGTCGCCCAGGGAGCGCTTCGACCGTTTGTACAACCGGAGCATGCAGGCGGTCGAATCGGGCGATGGGTCCAGCTTCGCTACCTTTGCCCCCATGGCCTTGCTGGCGTACAGCCAACTCGATACCGTGGACAGTGACGCCCGGTATCATGCCGCGATGCTGGAGCTGCACCGGGGCAATGCGAGCGGGGCCTCCCTGCTGGCGGACTCGATTCTCGCCACGGCGCCTGGGCACCTCCTCGGATACGTAATCCGGGGCACGGTGGCCGGCTGGCAGCACGACAGCGTCGGCCTCGCAGAGGCCCGTCGCGACTTCCTGGCGCACTATGACGCCGAGCTGGCGGCGGGACGGCCGGAGTATGCGGATCACCGGGTCATCCTGGAGCAATGGGTCTCGGACGCCAGGCGCTGAGCGCGTGGCGTCCCCATGACACTACCCCGTTCACGGAGCTATACTTCCCCCCATGAAAGCCGGAACCAAATTTCTGATTGGCGCCGCGGTGATTGTCGCGGCGGTGAGCTGGCTCATTGTCGAGGGGGTGCGCGAAACCGGCACCTACTACCTCACGCCCACGGAGCTGGCCCAGAAGGCGGCGAGCGATTCGAGCTTCTACGGTCTCGGTGTCCGGGTCGGTGGCGCCAAGGTGGTCCCGGGCTCGGTGACCCGCGACGTCGGTGCGCAGGAAATCGACTTCCGTATCTCGGATGGCCACAAGGAGTATGCAGTCAATTACCACGGCATCGTGCCGGACACCTTCACTGACGCCGATGACATCGAGGTCATCGTGGATGGCAGCCTGGGACGCGACGGGGTCATCCGCGCCACGGAAGTGCTCGCCAAGTGCGGTTCGCGCTACGAGGCCGCCGCCAAGGATGCGCGTCGGCAGGCCTGACGCAAGATGACCTTCCTCGGACAGTTTGCGCTCTGGACGGCGTTCCTCGTTGGGCTCTGGGGTGCCGTCGTTTCGTTGTCGGGCAAGTGGCGTGGCCGCCCTGACCTGGCGCGAAGTGTCCGCCGCTCGGTGTTCGTGGTCTTCGGCGCTCTCGCCGTCGCATCGATCTGCCTCTGGCAGGGCCTGCTCGCACACGACTTCAACATCGAGTACGTGTGGGCCTACACGTCCCGGAATCTTCCCACTTATTTCGTGATCTCCGCCTTCTGGGCGGGCCAGAAAGGATCACTGCTGTTCTGGGCGGTGGTGCTATCCACCTTCGCCTCGCTGGCGCAGTGGCTCACGGCGCGACGGCACGCGCACCTCCTGCCGTACGTGGCGGGCGTGACCAACGCGGTCGTCGTGTTTTTCGTGAGCGTGATGCTGTTCGCCGCCAACCCGTTCGGGCGGCTCGACTTCACGCCGCTGGACGGCCGGGGCCTCAATCCCCAGCTGCAGAATGTGGGCATGGTGATCCATCCCCCCATGCTCTACCTCGGCTATATCAGCATCACCATCCCGTTTGCGTTCGCCGTGGCCGCGCTGCTGTCGCGCCGCATGGATTCGGGCTGGATCGTGGCCATCCGGAAGTGGACGCTTGTCTCGTGGCTGTTCCTGTCCATCGGGATCACGCTGGGGATGTGGTGGGCCTACGTGGAGCTGGGCTGGGGTGGCTACTGGGCCTGGGATCCCGTCGAGAACGCGAGCTTCCTGCCCTGGCTCACCATGACGGCGTTCCTGCACTCGGTGATGATCCAGGAAAAGCGGGGGATGCTGAAGCGCTGGAACCTGGGGCTCGTGGTGGGGTCGTTCTTGCTCAGCATTTTCGGCACGTTCATCACCCGCTCGGGCGTGATCGCGAGCGTGCACAGCTTTACCCAGTCCAACGTGGGCTACTTCTTCCTCGGCTTCCTGGTCATCGCGGGCGCCTTCGCGTACACGCTGCTCTACACCCGCTGGCCGTCGCTCGAGCCCGACAGCCAGCTCGAGAGCATGCTGAGTCGGGAAGCCGCCTTCCTGTTCAACAACCTGGCGCTGGTGGGCATTGCCTTCTCCGTGCTCTGGGGTACGCTCTTCCCGATTCTCTCGGAGCTGGTGCGAAGCACCAAGATCACGGTCGGGCCCCCCTTCTTCAACAAGGTGAATATCCCGCTCGGCCTGCTCCTGCTGGCGCTCACCGGTATCGGCCCGCTGATCGCGTGGCGCCGCGCATCGAAGGCCAACCTCAAGCGCCAGTTTACGATTCCATTGTCAGCCGGCATCGCCACCGCCGCCGCGCTCCTGATCGCGGGCATGCGCGATCCCTACCCGGTGGTCGCGCTCTCGCTCGGCGGGTTCGTGCTGGGCACCATTGGCCAGGAATTCTGGCGCGGGATCCGCGCGCGGCGGCGGATGCATGGGGAGGGCGCGGGACGGGCGTTCCTCCAGCTCATTGCGCGCAATCGGCGCCGCTATGGCGGCTACATCGTGCACACGGCGATCGTCATCTACTTCGTGGCGTTCACCGGCATGGCGTTCAAGACCGAGCGTGAAGCGACGCTGAAGCCCGGCGAGAGCGTGCAGGTGAGGAGCCCGTTCGGCTACACCTACACCCTGACCCACGTGGGAGTCTCGCAATACAAGGCGCTCAACCGTTTCGTCACTGCGGCGAGCGTGCGGGTGACCCGCGACGGCAAGGATCTCGGCATCATGACGTCCGAGAAGCGCCAGCACTTCACGGTGGAGAATGGCCAGGAAGTGGCCTCGTTCGAGCCCAGCACCGAAGTGGCGATCCGGAGTGACCTCCGGGAAGACCTGTACATCGTCTTTGCCGGCGCGGTGGATGGAAC
Organism: Gemmatimonadales bacterium; assembly: GCA_035708725.1. Lineage (GTDB taxonomy): Bacteria > Gemmatimonadota > Gemmatimonadetes > Gemmatimonadales > GWC2-71-9 > CAMLHP01. Next base: position 16,535 of record DASTFH010000116.1, read on the forward strand.
GGAAGAGGCGGTGTATCGGTTTACCATCAATCCCCTCGTCTGGTGGGTGTGGTACGGTGGTGTGCTGCTCGCGATTGGCGGGTTGATCACCATGTGGCCGGGCGAGCCGCCGGGCACGGCGCCTCGGCGGAGCCAGGCAGGCTACGCGGCGACGCTGGACCGCAGCGTTGCAGAGAAGCAGCTGATCTAGGTCGTGAGTCGTGAGTCGTCAGTCGTGAGTCCCGTGGAACAGGACCGGTGAGCCGCGACCCACGACCCATGACCCACAACCCGTGATCCACGACCCACGACCCAGATAGAACACGGATGACGCAGATGGATCGGAGCATGCTGGAACGGTCGGTGAGCCGGCGGGCGATGGCGGTGGCACTATTCAGTGCTGCTGGCACGACCATCCTGCGTGCGCAGGCGACGCCATCTGTGCCATCTGTGGATTCGCTGGCCGGCAAGGGCGCCATCGGCACGCTCGGGGCGCCCGGGCTCGCCGGACGACCGATGGCCCCCACCACCGCGGCGGATAATGATCTCGCCATCCAGACGCTGGAGAAGAGGCTCCGCTGTTCCTGCGGCTGCGGGCTCGATATCTACACCTGCCGCACCACTGACTTCACCTGCACCTACTCTCCCGAGTTGCACCGCGAAGTCATGAAGCTCTGGCAGGGCGGCCAGACCGCCGACCAGATCATCGCGTCCTTCGTCCAGGAATACGGCGAGAAGGCGCTCATGGCGCCGCCTGCGCGCGGTTTCAACCTCGCCGGCTATCTCGTGCCGGGCGTCCTCATCCTCATGCTGGGTGCAGTGCTTGCCTGGGTGCTCCTCCGGCGCCGCGCCATTGTGGCCCCGGCCGAAACGTCGGCGCCGCCGCCAATAGATGCTACGCGCGACGAACTGGCCGAGCTCGAGCGCGAGATCGCGGAATCGGACGGACGATGATCTGGGAGCTGGTGGCCGCGGTGGTGCTTGGATGCGCGGGCGTCTGGTTCATGCTGGCTCCGCTGGTTCAGCTGACTCCGCAAGCCATGCCCGTGCCGGCCGATCCGTTCGATCGCGAGGAAACGGAGCGGAGCAGGGCAGTGGAGGCGCTCCGGGAAATCGAATTCGATCGCGCCACGGGCAAGCTCTCCGACGACGACTACGGCGCCCTCAGGAGCCGCTACACGGCTATCGCAGTGCAGGCGATACGAGAGGAGCGTGCGGCCGTGCCGGATGATGCGGCGCTCGAGGCGATGATCGCGGCGCGCCGCCAGGGCGTCGCAGCCGGCACCTGTCCCACCTGCGGTCCTCGGCCCGAATCCGATGCGGCATTCTGCTCCTCCTGCGGCCTGCGGCTTCCCACCGGCCGCTTCTGCACCGCCTGCGCAGCGGCATTGCCGGAAGACGGAACGTTCTGCGAGAGGTGCGGGCATAGGGCGTAGGGTCCGGAGATTCTTATGCCGTACGCCCCATGCCCCATGCCCTCAAAGTCCCACCCGCACTCCTACTCCCAGTTCCATCCATGTGAGCGCAGTGCGGCGATAGCCGTCCGGCAGGTCGGCGGTAACGAACGGGCTGCCTGAAATACCCAGCGTCAATCGATTCTCGAGCACGATGGCGCCTGCATCAAAGCGGAGCGCCGCATGGGTCTCGGCGCCGGCGCGCCAGCGACGCTCATCTTCGGGGAGGGTCCACGCGTCCAGGCGTACACCAGCGCCGGCAACGACCGCCATTGCTCCTGTACGCGACAATGTCCTCCCCAGCGCCAGCGTCAGTCCCGTGCGTCCAAAGTCGAGTGCCGAAACCTGGAGTACGGAGACCGAGTCCGAGGCGCGAAGCACCGAGGGCCTGGTTTCAGCCGTGAGCGACGCCTCCCACCTGGCGAAACGCCGCGTTACCCCCATGTTGACGGCGAGCCCCGGCGAAGGCCCGAAGTCGGTGCCCTCGCCGGTGGCCGCCTTGCTGAACCAGGCCTGGCCCACCGAGCCGCTCACAACCCAGCCCCCCGCCTGCTGGGCCGCACCGATACCCGGCACGGCCAGCAGGAGCAGGGCGGCGCACAAGCTCGCGCACTTGCTCATCGCATCTCCAGTGAGATATACCCGTTGGTCTCTGCGTTCCTGCCCTTGACGATCCAGTTGTAGCCGGCGTGGCGTTCGGTGGTGGTGATGTCCTCCACCGCATTTCCGATGAGATCGTCATTGGTCTTGATGAGCGAGCTGCCGAGCGACACGACCTGCTGCACCACCGGCAGGTACTTCCAGACCTTGCCGTACCACGTCTTCACGTCGTTGCCGCCCGCTAGGCCCTTCACCAGCGCATCCACGGCCTGGATGATGGCCTTGAGGTCGGTCTGGCTTGCCTTCATCACGCATGGCGTGTCGTCGTCCTCGACGAAGAACAGCCGCAACGCCTGTCCGGGGTGCGCCGCCTTGAAGTTGTCGAGCTGGCTCTGGCTCATGAGCAGCGCGGAGCCGCTCCAGTCCTTGTCATCCTGGTTGAAATTGTACGGAGCGACGGCACGCTCATTGATGCACTGGTACGTGGTCAGGGAATCGGTCGAGCCCTTCTGGCCGAGGACCGAGATCTCGATTTCGGGCGCGCCCTTGAGCCACGACTCGAAAGTGTCGTTCAGGTGGCTCTGCGCAAGGTAGAGCCCCGGGGTCGCGCTGCTGGAGCCGCCTCCCCCGCCTCCCCCGCCGCCGCCCACCGTGCCGTCGCCGGCATCGCCGCCACCGTCGCAGTTCGTGCACGTCATGAAGGACGCATTATGCCGATGCACCGCGCTGAAGTCGGTTTCACGGGGCACGACGGCCAGGACGGGTGTGTCGGGAGGCACGTCGGGATCGAGGGCGATGCGACGGCCCTCGAGCGTAAACGCCACCGGGATGGTGCCGTCGGCGCCGATGGTGCCCACCAGGAGGCGATCATCGCCCTGCCACGCCTGGCGGTGCGCCGGCACGGGAAAGTACATCTCCAGGCGCCCGGCGACGGCATCATCAACCGTGCTGGAGTCGGCGTCGCGGAGCAATCGTCCGCCACGGCCATGGTTGGCACGAAGAAACTGGTCCACTGCGATCTTGCCCTCTTCCACTGACGAGGTATCGAGGGCCTGGCGGATGTAGCCGCGAAAGTCCGGTTGCCGGAGCGCGCGGGCCAACGTCCGCGCGAACTGCTCACGCGCCGCGTCCGGATCAGCCGCCGGCTGGCGCGCTTCGACCGGGGCGTCAAGCGGCGTCATGGGGCTCTCGGTACCGGTGCTGCACGCCGCAGCGAGCAACAGCAGCGGCAAGAAAGACTGCTTCATGGGATCCTCCCGTAGGGTGAAATCCCAAGGTCGAATGGATCATGGTGAGATGTGGTACCGCGGTAATGCGAGGAGGGACGGGAAAACGGTCGACGGTCGATGGTCGGCAGTCAACAGCTGCTGGTCGTCGGTCGTCAGTCGTCGAAAGCGCTGTCACTCCGAGGCCGCTGTAGCGTCACCCCGCGAACTCGGTGGTAAGCGTGGCCGGTGGAGGTCTTTCCGATGACTGACGACCCCCGACCGACGACCCTCAATACTCCAACTCATCCAGCCGCTTTGACGCCAGGCCCAGCGCCACCACCGTCGTCACGGCGCAGACGGCACCGACGGCGCCGAGGGCGAGCAGCAAACCCGGCGTGAGCACGAACTCCTCGCCCGATTGGTGCGCGCGCAGGAAGGCGGTCACGGGCACCGCTTCGATGGCAATCAGCAGGCCGAGGAGCGCGATGCCGCTCATCATGAAAATCAGCCCGCCGAAGCTGGTGGGGATCTGCGCGGCGTTTTCCGTGTCGAACTTGGGATAGTAGGCACCGAGACTGAGTGCGAGGGCGCTCGCTGCACAGGTAAACGCCACGATGGTGCCGCAGCTGACCAGCATCATGAACGGAGATGCCTGCAGCAGCGCATTGGTGGTGGCGGTGATACCCAGGGCCAGGAGCACCAGCGGCAGTGTGCCCAGCCAGTACTTGCTGAGCAGCAACGTCCGGAACTGGAGCGGACTCGACTGGATCAGCCAGAGCTGTCGTCCCTCCAGCGACACAGCCGGGAAGATGAATCGCGCCGCAATCGCGGTCAGGACGAAGCCGGCAAGGCCCAGGTTGAGGAACACGATGACGGTGACCAGGAAGAACGGCACCTTCTCGCCTGAGAAGAGCGGGAGCGACCGGATGTTGAAGACGTAGACCACGACGAGGACGCCCAGCAGGATCAGCTGGCTCCATTGGGTCGGATCCCGGAAAAAGAGGCGGATGTCCTTGAGGAGGAACTCTCGCCGTGCGGGAGCGAGTCCGCCCACGACGCGCGCCATGAGCCCGGACCACGAGCGACCGCGCACGAAGCGTTCGGCGCCCTCCTGCGACTTGCTGTAGCCCTCCCGGAACAGCCGGCCATGCAGCCAGCCACCCATGATGACGAACGCTGCCGCGGTGGTGACCAGCAGCAGGATCGGCAGGGGATCGGCAATGTGCCGCAGCCAGTTCATGATCATGTCCGACGCCCACTGGGTTGGCAGGAACGGATTGGTGGGCGCCCTCAGCACGGCAAGGAACTCGACCAGGTTCTGGAATCCTTCGGGACGGGCCAGTCGTTCCGGCCGGATCAGGCGGAACAGCAGCGCCAGCCCGCCGACCGTCCCGAGCGCCACCAGCGTCAGCAAATCACGGATGCGGCGGGCTGGGAACACGTTGACCAGCACCAGCGTGATCGCCGAGCCGACCACGGCCGGCAGGATGACAAACGGCAGCAGTGCTGCCAGCGCGACGAACGGAAACAGCGGCCCGCCGTCGAACACGACACCATACGCCGTGAGGATCGGCACGGCCATGACGAGCACCATCCACGAACTGTGCCCGGTGGTCTCGAGCAATTTCGCCAGGTAGAGGCGGAACCAGTGCAGGGGTGCAGCCACCAGCAGGTCGAGATCGCGGGCCAGGAAAAAACTCGAGAGTGACGTGATGAGATTGGAGAGCAGCAGGATTGCGGCAAACGCCAGGAAGATCACACCCAGCATCTTGGACGCCAGCAGGATGCCGATTTCCTGGGTGTTCACGAACTTGAGCACGCGATAGCAGATCCCGAACGCTGCCGCCCAGAAAAGACCGCCCACCACGAGGAAGAGGAGGGTGCGCAGCCCGCGCCCGCGGGGACCGGTGCGGCTTCGCGCCAGGGCGCTCCGCCATTTGGGCGCCAGTACATCACCCAGGCTCGGCTGGTGCGGCACCTGCCTCACCGACACGGGCAGGGCATCAGCGCTCATCAAAAATCGCTTCCAGGCCGCTCGCCTGCAGCCCGCCCGTGAGTCGCAGGAAGAGCGCCTCGAGGCTCTCGTCACCCGACGCGCTTTGGGCCCTCAGCTGCGCCATGGTTCCCTCGGCGAGGAGCTTCCCGCGCTGGATGATCGCAATGCGGTCGCACATCCCTTCGGCCACCTCAAGCGTGTGCGTGCTCATCAGGATGGTGCCGCCCCGGTCCACGTACGCGCGGAAGAGGTCCTTGAGGGTACGCGCGCTCCTGGGATCGAGCCCGATCATCGGCTCGTCCACGACGATCACCTCCGGCCGGTGCGCGAAGGCGCTCGAGATGATGAGCTTCTGCCGCATGCCGTGGCTGTAGCTCTCGGTCAGCTCGTCGCGCCATGGCGTGAGCTCGAAGACTTCGAGCAATTCATTCATCCGGCGCTCGACCGCCGGACCTTCCTGCCCGTACAGTGCGGCCACGAATCGCACGAACTCGGCGCCGGTCAGTTTCTCATAGACGTAGGGACGATCAGGGATATAGCCGATCATCTGCTTGATGACCTGGGGCTTCTCCCATGTGGCGACGCCGGCGATCCGGATTTCGCCCGAGGTGGGGCGCAGGATCTGCGCGATCATCCGCATGGTCGTCGTCTTGCCGGCACCGTTAGGCCCGAGGAAGCCGAAGAGCGTGCCGCGCGGCACGGAGAAGGACAGGTCATCGACGGCGGTAAAGCCGCCGTAGCGCTTGACCAGATGGTCGACCTGGATCATTCCTGGTGTCTCGTGAATGAGGCAAGCAGTGCGTCATGCTCGAACGGGAACCCGCTGGTCCTCAGGCGCAGCTTCCGCACGGACGAGTCCTGGAAAACCCTTCCATGCTCGAGATCGACCTGGCGCCATGCGTCAATGTACGCTTCGGGCAACAGGACCGCCGTCCACCGGGTGCTATCCTGGCGGACGCCGAATGCGAGCCGAGTCGGGATCCCCGCGCCGCGCGCGGCAGCGACGAAGAGTCGGGCCCGGCCCACGGCGGACCCGGCCCGGCCGTCGAGGGTCGCGACGGCATCGTCCGTTTCCCGGCCCGTGCGAATCCGGCGGCCGATCCAGCGTGCCAACGCGGCGATGGTGTCAGCGCGCGTTTCGGCACCGCTGGCCGCGTCGCCGAGAAGCGCTGCCACCGCAGGATCCTGGGCGGGAAAAACCAGCGTAGGCGCGGAGTCTTCCGGCAGGACAGGATCTCCCTCGCTGGCGAGATGCCGGCGCAGGCGGACGCGCGGACCGCCCGGACGATCACCGTTCCGGAAATTGAGGTTCGCGATCTCGAAGGCGGTGCGCTCCAGCACCAGCCCGTCCGGCAGCTCGGCGCGCAACGGGAAGCCTTCGCCATCGAGCCACAGGCGTACCGGCGCATCCATGCCGAGCTGAACCAGGAGCCTGGCCGGCACGGTGTCTGTGAGCGCGGCAACCCACTTGCCGGTCGCGGGATCGAGTGCGGCGCTGTCCGCAAGGATCAAGGGTCCCCGCGCTGGGACGGACCGCAGGCGTATCTCCCCGATCGTCGCGCTGTACGGATCCAGCACCGGCAGCACGAGGGTGTCACCCGGGCTGAAGATCGCGTTGAGCGAAGCCCGGAGTGCGGCGGCGAAGAGGGGCAGGGCACGCCCCGGCTCCAGCGGCAGCGCGCGAAGGGTGTCATCGCCTTCGGTAAGAGTTGCATGGAAGATCCGGTCGGTGCCGCGTGCACCGTGGACCTCGAACGGTGTCGGCTCGCCCGTACTCGAGGCGCTCCACTCGGTGAGTTCCAGCGCGGGCGTCAGCATGAGCGTCTGCAAGCGGCTCCGAAGACTGTCGCGAGTGCCGATGTCGAACCGCGTGACGATGCGGGCACCTCCGCCCGGCACCGTGTCCGCGCTGAGTGAGGCGGTGCCGACCTGGACACCGTCTCCATACACCGCATAGAATCGAGTGCCCGGCGCCAGCCGGTTGGAGGTGGTCACACCCGCGGGGTAGCCATCGGAGTAGTACTGCCGGCGCACCAGCCAGCCGAGCGAAGCGAACCAGGACAGCATGATGAGCGCACCGACCACATGCAGGCGGCGCGGCTTCACGTCAGCACTCGCCGGACCGCGGCATCCACCAGCTCGCGATCGGGCTCGCGTTCAAGTACGATGGTGAGCGAGGGCCTGGGCTCGGGCGCGCCCAGCAACGTCTCGGTCATGAGCACGGCGGCGTCATCGAGATCGAGCAGGCCGGGTCCGGCGCCGATGGGCGCGCTCGCCAGCGCGGAGAGCCCCCACTCGCTGGCCCGGCGCCAGGCAGCCGCCAAGGCGCGCCGCACCAGGTCCGGGCTCGCAGCCGAATCCTGGTCCTGCAGGATTACATGGAGCACAAACCCCGCGGCCAGCTCTCCACCCCGGGTGATGATGGCCGACCCGGCATCGAGCGCGACCGCCGAGCGGCACTCGGCCGCGAACGCCGAGCCCGCCTGGCGATCAAGCCGGACCGCCCCTGGGGTGACGGGTTCCAGGCGGTCATTGGCAGGCCGAAGCACCGCGTCCGCCTCAACGAACGCGAGATCATCCACGACGCATCGAATCACAGATCGAATCCCTGGGCTCTTCGGTAAGCCTGGGCCGCCTCATCCGGACGGTTCAGGCGGTCGAGGACACGGCCATAAATGTGCCACGCCCGCCGGTCTGAGGGGTTGCGTTCGGTGGCCTTGGCCAAGGCCTCGGCGGCCGCCGGCAGCTGGCTGGCCCGGTTCAGGGCATCGCCCAAGGCGACATAGATGCCGGGCCGGTCGGGTTGCAGGGTCATGGCGCGATGCAGGAGTTCGGCGGCCTCCCCCACCAGGCCGCGATTCATGAGCACAATGCCCAGTTCATGCAGCGCCGGCGCATGGGCCGGATGCAGCTTGAGAACGCGCCGCAGGTCCGTGTCAGCTTCGGGATACCGGCGCAGCCGCCCGCGCAAGGCGCCCCGAATGACCAGGTATTCGGTCTGGTCGGGCGACACCTGCAGCGCGGAATCGAGCGAGCGGAGGGCCGCCTCCGGATCGCCAGACAGCTCCAGCGCCCGCGCATGGCCAATGCGGGCCTCTATGAAACCCGGTTCGGCCGCAAGCGCCCGGCCGTATTCAGCGGCGGCATCGGCATAGCGACCCTCGCGCCACGCCGTCTCGGCGGCAGCAAACGCCGCCTGCGCGGCCTGGTGGAGTTGGGCTTCCGGCTGAGGGTCTTGAGTCATTCGTTAGTCGCAGGTCTCAGGTCGCAGGTCACAGGGCGTGGGTCCTATGGGGGAAAGTTCCGATGCGCACCGCATTGTGCAAGTTATGTCGAGGGACGACGGCCGTCCCTCATCCCTGGTCTCTCGTCCCTCATCCCTCGTCCCTCGTCCTGTGACCCGCGACCAACCCCCTTCCATTGAAGGCGCCCCGCCCTTCGGGTATCTTTCGGGGCTATGGCTCAGGAATACCTGGTTGTCCGGGGCGCTCGGGAACACAACCTGAAGGACATCTCGGTCTCACTGCCGAGAAATCGCCTTACCGTCATCACGGGACTGTCCGGATCGGGCAAGTCCTCGCTTGCATTCGATACCATCTACGCCGAGGGACAGCGCCGCTACGTCGAGTCGCTGTCGGCCTACGCGCGCCAGTTCCTTGGCTTGATGGAAAAACCCGATGTGGACGCGATCGAGGGGCTTTCGCCCGCCATTTCGATCGAGCAGAAGACCACAGGACAGAATCCCCGTTCCACCGTCGGCACCGTCACCGAAATCTACGACTACCTGCGCCTTCTCTGGGCGCGCGTCGGCGTGCCCCATTGTCCCAACGATGGCAGCCCGGTTGCTCGCCAGAGCGCCGCGCAGATCGTGGACGCTGTGCTCGAATTGCCCGAAGGGACGCGGGTCGAAATTCTTGCCCCGCTGGTGCGCGGTCGCAAGGGCGAATTTCGCGACATGTTTGACGACGTGCGCCGCCGCGGCTTTGTGCGCGTGCGGGTGGACGGCGAGACGCACGATCTTTCCGATGTACCCAAGCTGAACCGCCGCAAGAACCACGATATCGCCCTCGTCGTCGATCGCCTGGTGGTGCGGGCCGCTGACCGCTCCCGGCTGCACGATTCGATCGAGACGGCGCTGAAGGAGGCCGACGGGATCGTGGAAGTGGTTCGACATGACGGACGGGACGGGCAGGGCGGACGGGGCGGACAGATTGCTTCGGTGCTCTACTCCGAGCGGTTGGCGTGTCCAGTATGCGGGTTGTCCATCCCGGAGCTCGAACCTCGCCAGTTTTCGTTCAATTCGCCCTATGGCGTGTGTCCGGATTGCAATGGCCTCGGCACTCGGAAAGAGGCGAGTCCGGGGTTGATCCTGGGTGATCCCGGCATCTCGATTCTTGAAGGCGTCGTGTTGCCCTGGGGCGAGCCATCCGGGTACCTGCGCAAGGTGGTGATTCCGACACTGGCGCGCGCATTTTCGTTCGATCCTGCAGCACCATGGGGCAAGCTGCCCGAGCCGGCGCAAGATGCGTTGCTGCACGGCGCGGAAGGCGCCATCAAGTTTGCCGCCGATTCCGGCAAGGGCCGCGGCACCTACGAATCCGAGTGGGAAGGGATTCTTCGCAATGTGGAGCGCCGTTATCGCGAGTCCACCAGCGACACGGTACGGACCACGCTCGACCAGTTCATGGTGGAAATGCCGTGCAGCACATGCGGTGGCCACCGGCTCAAGCCGGAGTCGCTCTCGGTGCTGGTCCAGGGCCGGAGCATCGGGGAGATCGTGGACCTGCCGGTCGAGCGCGCGCTGGATTTTTTCGCGACACTCCCGGTCCGGGGTGCCGGAACCACCACCGGGCTCGATCCCGACATCGCCGGCCCCATCCTCAAGGAAGTGGCCGATCGGCTTCGCTTCCTGACGGACGTTGGTCTCGGATACCTCACGCTCGGCCGCGGCGCCGGGTCGCTTTCCGGCGGCGAGATGCAGCGCATCCGCCTGGCGACGCAGATCGGTTCGCGGTTGGTCGGCGTGCTCTACATCCTGGACGAGCCGAGCATCGGCCTGCATCAGCGAGACAACGAACGGCTGCTCGATACGCTGCGGGGGCTTCGCGATCTCGGCAACACCGTGATTGTCGTTGAGCATGATGAAGACACCATTCGCGCCGCGGATCATGTGATTGACCTGGGGCCGCGCGCGGGACGTCTGGGTGGTCACGTGGTGGCCGAGGGAACGCCCGAGCAGGTCACCGAGGCCCCCGACTCGCTTACCGGTCGCTATCTCCGCGGCGAGCTCAGGGTCAACGTGCCAACGCGCCGCCGTGAGGCGAACGGCCGGGCCATCACGGTTGTAGGTGCCCGCGCCAACAACCTTCGCGATCTCGATGTCCGCTTCCCACTCGGGGTCTTCACGGCGGTCACCGGTGTTTCCGGCTCCGGGAAGTCTACGCTGGTGACGGATATCCTTTATCAATCGCTGGCCCGGCACTTCTACCGCGCGCGCGTGCTGCCGGGTACTCACCAGCGCATTGAAGGCCTGGAACAGCTCGACAAGGTCATCGACATTGACCAGAGCCCCATCGGCCGGACGCCCAGGTCCAACCCCGCCACATACACCGGACTCTTCACCCCCATCCGGGAACTCTTCACCCAGCTGCCCGAAGCGAAGATGCGCGGATATGGGCCGGGACGTTTCTCCTTCAACGTGAAGGGTGGCCGCTGCGAAGCGTGCCAGGGCGACGGCCTTGTCAAGATCGAGATGCACTTCCTGCCGGACGTCTACGTGCCGTGCGAAGTGTGCAAGGGGCGACGCTACAATCGCGAGACGCTTGAAGTCCGCTACAAGGGTCGCAGCATCGCGGATGTCCTGGATCTCACCGTGGCCGATGCGCTCGAGTTCTTCGGCAACCAGCGGCGGATCGCCGACCGGCTCGAACTGCTGAATGACGTAGGGCTGGGATACATCCACCTGGGCCAGGCAGCCACTACGCTCTCGGGTGGCGAGGCCCAGCGCGTGAAGCTGGCGGCTGAACTCGCCAAGCGCGACACCGGCCGCACGCTGTATATCCTGGATGAGCCGACAACCGGCCTCCACTTCGAAGACGTCCGGCTCCTGCTCGATGTGCTTCATCGCCTGGTGGACAAGGGCAATTCGGTGGTGGTCATCGAGCACAATCTCGATTTCATCAAGACCGCCTACTGGATCATCGATATGGGGCCGGAGGGCGGGGAAG
>DASTFH010000117.1:0-7794 GCA_035708725.1 Gemmatimonadales bacterium
ACTGGTCAGGAGTCGATGATGACTACGGTTACACCGCTGCATGATCCCCGCCGCGCGATCGAATCGCCGAGCCGCCGAGCCGACGAGCCACCGAGCCAGGACGAACTCGAGTCGCTCATTCATCGCCAGCTCGAGCTGATCGGTGAGGATCCCGCGCGGGATGGCCTCGTGCGCACGCCGCATCGGGTGGCGGAAAGTCTCCGGTGGCTCACCCGGGGTTACGAGATGGACGTGGCCGAGGTCGTCAACGGGGCGGTGTTCGCCGAGGCGCACGAGAACATGGTCATGGTGCGCGACATCGAGGTGTACTCGCTCTGCGAGCACCACATGCTGCCGTTCTACGGCCGCGCGCACATTGCCTACGTCCCCAACGGCCGCATCATCGGCCTCTCCAAGCTCCCGCGGATCGTGGAAATCTTTGCGCGCCGCCTGCAGGTGCAGGAGCGCCTCACCGAGCAGATCGCCGATGCCGTGGACGAAGCCCTCGCGCCCGCCGGCGTCGGTGTGGTGCTCGAGTGCGAGCATCTCTGCATGATGATGCGCGGGGTGGAGAAGCAGAACTCGAAGACGATCTCGAGTGCGCTGCGGGGCAGCTTCCGGGATGATTCGCGGACGAGGGACGAGTTTCTACGGCTTGCGGTAGGGTGACAGGGCGGACGGGGCGGACAAGGCGGACGGGACGGGCGGGTTCTTACCGCATCGTCATTCCCGCGCAAGCGGGAATCCATGAGCGCTCACCCGGGATGATTCACTACGCGGGATGCGTTGGGCGGTGTGAAGTGCCATGCCCGGTCCCCTCTTGGATTCCCGCTTGCGCGGGAATGACGGAGGGCGGGTAACCGGTCAATCCTGTCCGCCCCGTCCGTCACGCCGAAGTCATATCCGGCAGCGGCTCCTGCCGCTCGCCCGGCACCGTCTTCCGTTCCAATGCCAGCTCCACGATCGTCGCCAGCATCTCGCCGAAGCTGTGGCCCGCGGCTTCGGCGCTTTCCATGAATGACACCCCTTCGGTGAGATCGGGATTGGGATTGATCTCCAGCACGTAGGGATGATTGTCCCTTGAAATCCTGATATCGAGACGGGCGTAGTCCCGGCATCCCATGACCTGATAGGCGTGGATGCAGACCTCGCGCACCCGCTTCTCCAGCCGCTTGGTGAGCGGGGCGGGGCAATGCGTGCCCACTCGATGGAAGACTTCGGCGAGCGGATCCCACTTGGCGGCGTAGCTGATGATCGGCGGCTCGCCGGCGGGCAGCTCGGAGAAATCGTACTCCAGTGGCGGCAGGACCTCGGGCGGGTCGTTGCCCAGCACACCCACATGCAGTTCCCGCCCCTCGATGAACTCTTCCACCAGGATGGGCGGCTGGAACTCGTTGAAGATGTGCTCCAGCCGGGAAAGCAACTGGGCGCGGTCGGTGACCACCGAGGCGGCGTCCACGCCGGCACTCGCGTCCTCGCGCGCCGGCTTCACGATCAGGGGATACCTGAGCCCGTGTCGCACCGCCACCTTGGGCTTCCAGAGACTGAGGTAGCGCGGCGTCGGCACGTCATGTGATTCGAGGATGCGCTTGGTGAGGCCCTTGCGACGGCACATCGAGAGCGCGAGCGGCGGCGCGCCGGTGCAGGGGATGCCGTACAGGTCGAGGAACGCGGGGATGGCGCTCTCGAGCTCGGCGTCGTCGCGGAACGATTCGACCAGGTTGAAGACCACGTCGGGCGGGTTGCGGCGGACCACCCGTTCCAGCCGCTTGATGTCGTCGAGCAGGTTGACGGCGCGGACCCGGAAGCCCTCGCCGGTGAGCGCCTTGACGATGGCCTCGTATTCCTCGCTCACCGTGGGCACGACGATGTCGTACTCCGGCTCGAAGCCGAGGGTCGCCGGGTCCACATGCTTGAGCTGGTCGTAGCCCTCCTCGCTCAGCGCGTTGTAGAGCACCGTCACATTGGCTCGCGTCGTGGCCACGGGCATTCTCCTGGGTGCCGGTTGGCAAGCGCCTGGTTCCGTATACTTTCCGAAGGTCTCCGGCCGGGATGTCCATGGGAATATACCCCCAACCGAACCTCTGGCAGTGCGGTCCGTTTGCCCTGAAGCATGCGCTGGTGGTCCTGGGGATCCTGCGTGACGAGCGCGAGATCTCCCGGATCGCCGGCACCCACTGGTGGGCGGGCACCGACGAGATCCAGTTGGGGCGGGCGGCACGCAAGTATGACTGCGACCTGCTGATGGTGCGACGGAACGACCCCGAGCGCGCCCGGAAGGCGCTCGTGGCCTACCTCCGCCGGGGCGTGCCGGTCCTGCTCTGCGTGGATGAGTGGAGCCACTGGCTCACGGCCGTCAAGGCCGAATCGGGCAAGTTCATCCTGCTCGACAGCCGGATGAAGCGTGTGGTGGAAATTGCCACGTGGCCCCAGCTTCGCCGCATGTGGGTCTTCCATGAGGAAGACGAGGACGACGACGAGGTCTACCGCACGCGGTTTGACCTCCATCCCGTGGTGCCGCGCTTCAAGCCGCGGACCCAGGCGCTGTTCTCGCTCGCGCGGGCGCGGACGCTCCAGCGCGAGAGCAACCGGCGGCTGGCCCAGCGGTGGGATGAATACGTGGAAGACCTGCTCGCCATCTGCCGGCCCCGCTCGCCCCGGGCGTCCAAGGTCTTCTCGCTGGGCGAATTCATCCGCCGCCACGGCGCCATGATCCTCGAGACGGTGGACTACTGGCACGGCGCGGTGGAACGCCAGGCCGCGCGCCAGATCCTCAACAACCTGCATTTCGTCGCGGATACCTACGGCCTGGTGATCCACGACGAGGACGAGAAGCGCGCCATCGCCGGGATCTCGACACTGCTCACCCTCTGGGCCGCCGGCGAATTCGGCGCCACGCCGGTGTATGGGCCGAGGATTGTGCAGAAGAAGAGGCGGCGGTAGGCAGGGCGAGCAGGGCGAGCAAGGCGAGCAGGAGGGCAGTCAACGGGTCCGCCTTGTCCGTCCCGTCCGCCCACCTGCTCGCCCTGCTCGCCCTGCTCGCCCTGCCCAGCGACCCTCTCCTCCTCCCACGCATCTCCTTCCGTGTAACCCCTGACACGGACCGGAGACCGTACTCATGCGAATCCATCTCACCGGCGCCTTGCTGGCGCTGCTCACCCTGGCGCCCGGCGTGGCCCTCGCGCAGGGGAACGCCGATTCCACCACGCTCCGCAAGGAGCGGCGCTACCGCGTGCGCACCATGGATGCGCCGAGGATGGCGCAGCTTTCCCAGTTCATGAACCATCCCAGGATCGGCGTGATGCTGACCGCCGATTCGGCCGGCCAGGGCGCCCGCATCGCTGAGGTGGTGGACGACAGCCCCGCCGAAAAGGCGGGACTCAAGGCCGGCGACGTGATCACCCGGTTCAACGACACGGACATCAAGGGTGACGACGCCGCCTCCACCGTCTCGGATCTCGCGTCCGATCTCGATCCTGGTGACACCGTGAAGGTCGAATACCGGCGTGACGGCGCCAGGAAGACCGCCACGATCGTCGCCGATGACATGGGTGGCCGGGTGATGGCGTTGCGCGTGCCGGGGATGCGGATGCGCGCCGGGGAGCTCAATCGCCTGAACGAAGCAATGCCGAGCGTCTGGGCTGGCGGAAATGGTGACATGGCAAGGGCGTTCACCGTCTTCGGCCGCGGGCCGATGGGACTCAACCTGGTGGAGATGAATCCCGGACTGGGCGACTACTTCGGGACCAGCGAGGGATTGCTGGTCACCGAGGAGCCTGCCGACTCCACCATGCCGCTCCGCCCGGGCGACGTGATCCTCAGCATCGACGGCCGTGTCCCCACTAGCGAGATGCACGCCCGTCGCATCCTGGGCTCCTACGCCCCGGGCGAGACGGTGAAGTTCGAGATCATGCGGAAGAAGGGGAAGCAGACGGTGGAGTGGAAGGTTGGGTCGACGGTCGACGGTCGACGGTCTACGGTCGACCGTTGACCGTTGACCATCATCTATCTGGCCCGTACAAGGAGCGAAATCAGCGTCGCCAGCAATGCCACGATCACGACGATTTCGATGAAGGCGGGTCCTCGTCGCGGGCGTCGTGGCATCGGGTCTGCTCCTCAGGACTAGCGGCCGAGCGCGGCTTCGAAGAGTTGCGCTGCGGCGCTGTCGGCCGCGATGGTATACAGTGTCGCCTCAAAGCGGTCCAGCGTGAAGCCATTCTCGGCCAGGATGCTGTCCGCACGCTCGGGGGTGGCCTGCACGGCGAGCGTGACCGCGGCGGCAGGGATGACGCGGCTCATCAGTGAATCAATCTCCGCTTCCGCTGCCGTGCGCTGAGCGTCGGGCGTCTGGCGTCCAGCGGCCGGCGCTTTCTCACCGCTGCATCCCAGTACCGCTGTCGCCACCACCAGCAGCAGTATCCGCTTCATTGGATCTTCCGCTTCGTAGTCGGCTTCGCTTCGCGCGCGGCCGTGACGGCTGCCGCCAGCGCGGGACCGCGTACACCCTTCCTCAACTGTTCCCGCACCAGCACGCCAAACTCGACGTCCGGCGACCGCTGCGTGAGCCGCGCCTGATACTCGGCCTTCAGCGCCCGCGCGGCGTCAGCGGGGGCCACCTTGGCCGCTTGCATGGCGCCGAGTGCCATGGTCAACTCAGCGGGCAGCACCCCTTCATCGCGAAGGTCCGACGCGAGCCGCGGCAGGGAACTCGCCGCCAGGACGCGCTGGCTGCTGGCAGCCTGCGCACGGGCGACGGCGGGCAGGAACACAATGGTCAGGCCGGCCGCGAGCGCGGCCGCCCGAATACTGCGATTGACTGGGATCATGTCTTCAAGATAGCGAATGGCGGAAAACTCGCGAGCGCTCAGCGCCGGCTCATGGGGATGTTGTTGTTGGCGCGAGCCCCGAGCCCAAGGATCAGCCGGCGCGGGCGAAAGCCGTCCTTCGAGACCTGGACGTACTGGGTGCGGCAGGCGTCCACCAGCGACTGGTCGAACGACAGCGTATACCAGCCATTGTCGTCGGCGAAGGTGCTGTACGGCGTGCCGAGGATCTGGAGAAAGGCGCCCGCCAGCGGCTGGCTGCTCCCCTCCCGGAACACCTGCCCACTCACCTGCCCCATTTCCACTGGCGCGTCCGGATCCTTCGGCGGGCGCTGACTGGGCCGGCAGTCGTTATCCCGATCATCGGTGACTTCCTGGGCCCAGCGAGCATTGGGTTCGGGTCCTGTCGCGTTGGTGACGCCATGCTGTGGACGGCCGAAGAGCCGTTGGGCCTCGGTAACCATCGCCAGCTCGGTCGAGGGTCGAGAGTCGAGGGTCGAGAGTTGCTCCCTCGACTCTTGACTCTCGACTCTCGACTCCCTGGGCGCCTCCCCCAACGGTCCCCTCTCCGGGGGCGGTTCCGGCGCCACCGTGACTTCCTCGTCGAGGTGCTCACCGCGCTTCACCTGCGGGCGGGGCATGCGGTCGGGAGGAGGCTCGGCGGCATGAGGGCTCGGCACCGGGGGCTTCGGCAGCTCGACGGCTCGGCGACTGGGAGGCTGGTAGGGTGGTAGTGTCACCAGATCCACCCGACGCTCGGGTTGGGGCTGGCTCGTCTGGGCGGCGAGGTTCTTCTGTGCTTCCTTCCGCGTGATCATCACGATCGCGGCAATGACAAGCAGGTGGAGGATACCGCTCAGCACCAATGGCAGCCACGGGCGCTGTGGAGGCGGGATCTCGCCATCAATGAAGAAGTGGGTTCGCTTGACTAATAAACTATTCATATGATACTTACTGCATGCCCATTCAACATGCCGACCTGCTCCAGGCGCTCTGGCGTGCGGCTCATGTTTCGCGCACCAGGATCGGCGCCGTCGCCGAGGAAGGCGGAGTCACCTTCCAGCAGTACATGGTACTCAGGGTACTGGGAGACGCCAGTGATGAAGGGCTACCCACGCTGGAAATCGCCTCCCGAATGGTGGAGCGGGCGCCGGCCATCACCGGACTGGTGGATCGGCTCGAGCGTCAGGGTCTCGTCCGGCGTCAGCGCGTGGAGTCCGACCGGCGGCAGATACGATGCGTCCTGACAGAACAGGGTCGCGAGCTGGTCAGCCGGCTCGATGCCGGGGTGGCAGAGGCCAGCGCCCACGCTATTGGAATGCTTACGGGGCATGAGGTTGGAGTGTTGCGGCATCTGTTGGGGAGGATGGGGAGGCGAGATGGGTGATTGGTAAATAATTCACTAGATGGGCAGGTTCCTCCTTGCACGTCATTGCGAGCCGCGTAGCGGCGAAGCAATCGGGTAGCCAGCATCCAGATCCACGCGACCCGATTGCTTCGGGTGCTGCGCACCCTCGCAATGACGCCTCCACTGCAGGCCGTCGAGCGTTGTCAACCTCTCGCCCTGCTCGCCCTGTCCACCTGCTCGCCCTGTCCACCTGCTCGCCCTGTCCACCTGCTCGCCCTGTCAGCAAGTACCCACTTGCACGCACGCCCGAACCCACTACCTTGCTCCGCCCTATGGACGTGCGTGAGCGAATTCTCGAAGCGGCCGCAGCCCTGTACAGCGCCGTCGGCTTCCGTGGCACAACCACCCGGCGGATTGCCGCCGATGCGGGTGTCAACGAAGTCACCCTCTTCCGCCATTTCGGCTCGAAGGAAGCGCTGATCCGCGAAGTGATCAGCCACGGGTGGCATCGCTTCCAGCTTCCGTCACTGCCGGAGCAGCCCGATGATCCCGAGCAGGAGATCACGGAATGGGCGCTCCGCTACTACGCACTGCACGCCGAGTGCGCGCCGTTCATCCGGACTCGCCTCGGCGAATTCCAGGAACATCCTGAAATCCTCCCCACCACCGGGGAAGCACCCCCGGCTCGCATGGCCGGCATCCTCGCGGCCTATCTCGAGCGGCTGCAGCTGGCGGGACGCATGTGTCCGGAGGTGAGGCCGGCGGGCGCGGCCGCCATGCTCATCGGAGCGCTCTTCGCCGATGCCATCACCCGCGCCGGTGTGGTGCAGATGTACGGCACCAGCCCGGATGAAGACGTGAGGCAATACGTGCAGATCTTCCTTCGCGGCATCGGAGTGACTGGCTGATGCGGCTGCATGTTCTTCTCCCGATTGCGCTTTTCGTCCTGTTGAGCCCCGCTGCCCACGCGCAGGCGCCGGGCACACGCTCGCTCTCGCTCCAGGAAGCGCTGAGCACCGGCCAGGCCGCGAGCGAACGCACGGGTATTGCCCGCGCCGGCGTCCTGCGTGCCGAGGGCCAGCTCAAGCAGGCGCGCAGCGAGTTCTTTCCCCAGCTGAATGGCAGCGCCAGTTATACGCGCACGCTCGCGTCGCAGTTCTCGCGCGCCGTGGATGAGGACACCAGCAGTGCGCCCGCGCCCGAGTGCCGCCGCTTCACCGCCGATCCGACGCTGCCCATCACCGAGCGGCTCGATTCCCTCGAGAGCGCACTCGAGTGCGCGTCGCTGCAGAACCCGTTCGCTGCGTTCAAGGACCTCCCCTTCGGGCGCGCCAACCAGTACAACTTGGGGCTCCAGGCTTCGCAGACGCTCTACGCCGGTGGCCGTATCGCCGGCCAGGCTGATGCCGCCGAGGCCGGGGTGCGCAGTGCAGAGATTGCCCTGGAGAGCGCCGAAGCCCAGACCACGCTCGATATCACCCAGGCGTACTACGACGCGGTGCTCGCCGACCGGCTGCTCACCATCGCGGACTCGACCCTGCGCCAGGCCGAGCGCACGTACGAGAACACGAAGCTGGGCTACGACGTGGGCAACGTCGCCGAGTTTGACCTGCTGCGTGCGCGGGTGGCGCGCGACAACGCCCG
>DASTFH010000118.1:0-20601 GCA_035708725.1 Gemmatimonadales bacterium
GCCGGATGTATCGGCGATGCTTGCCGCCAGCTCGTTCCAGCCGCCGTAATTCGCGAACGGACTCCCCAGGACGTAGGCATGCAGCAGCGGACTGCTGGCGGGAATGCTGACGGACGCCCCGGTCCGCTTCAGCCAGTCCACCGTGACCCCGGTTGGATGGGAGAAGCCACTGACGATCAGGGAATCATTGAGCCAGAGCTTGAACGACAGACTGTCGATGTCCCCGGGGTCAGGTATGAAGCGCCGGGAGGTGAGCGGCCGCGCCGCAGGCATCCTGCGGGTCAGGACGTGGGATGACACCCGGCTGCGCCAAAGCGGCGTCGGCTCCAGCGTGCCAGTCACCATCGGCAGCCAGGCTGCTCCAGGTGACTCGAAGGGCCATAGCGCCCCGTCGAGCGGGGAACGAAGTGCCACGTCGTCGCCATAGGGATATCCGGTCCAGAGCGTATCGTTCGGAACCGTCCCCGTCCACCAGCCGTAGTTGAAGTTGCTGCCGTCCAGATACCCGTAGTCCGCGCACGTGGTCGGGTCATTGTCAGCGCGATCCACGGTCAGCGTCTTGATGGTGACCATATCGTTCATGCTGACCGATGCGACGAATATCAGTCCGCCTGGGTAGCTCCCTGAGGCCGGCTGCGACAGGAAGCTCGACGGCTGGTCCAGCCGGATCTCGGGAGCGCTCGGCTCCATGGGGCAGCCGCGCAGGCTATCCGGCGGCAGCGGCAACCCGCCCAGCAATCCCACCTGGCCGGTACCGTTGGGCGTCGGCAGGGAATCATCCAGCTCCCAGTCGGTCGGCAGCGGCTCGAGCTGCCGGAAGGTGGTCGAGATGCTTTCGCAGCGAGTGTTCGCGGCGTTGCAGTAGTCCGTTTTCCAGGTGTGCGTGCCGGTGTCGACTGACGGCGTGAGTGTGTATCCGACCGCGCTCAGGCTGGTATCGAACTGCTGCACGGCGCCGATCCACACCTTGACGCTGGACAGCTTGACCGGCTGCAGGAACGTGGCCTGCATCGGGGCTGAACCATTCTGCAGGCCGCCATTCTCCGGCAGCTCGTGACGCACAAGCGGCGTTCCGGTCACGCTGAGATTCAGCGTCTCCTGGTCGTCGATCGGCACGCCGCCCAGCGAGCGCGCGGCTACCGAAGGACTCTCATCCGACATCAGGGCCCCGCTGCCGGTGTCATTGAAAAGCGTGACCGTCACGCTGCCCGAGCCCAGCCCGTACCCGTGGATTGCGATCGAGCCGTTGTAGTAGCCGCCGCCGGCGATCGTCACCGGATCGCCGGGAGCGGCGTTGGTGCAGGTTACCTGGCCGGCATCGGCGCACCCAATGAAGAACGACCCCGCCGTTGCCGTGTAATTGTGGAGCCGTATCGTTACGCTCTGGGTCGACTCCACGGCGATCGTGGCCGGCGCGCTCATGATCGTGAAGTTGGCATGCGGCTGCAGGCCGCCGATCTGTGGCGTGACTCCTCTCTCTCCCCGCCCCTCGCCTTGGTCCTGGGCGTGCACGACCTGCGGAACCATGAACAGCATCACCAGCATCAAGACGTCCAGCCTCCGTAGCATGCCAGTCACGCGTGTCTCCCGATTGAGGATACCCGCGTGGTAGCAGAGCGCGTTCCACTCGACGCGCAGGCCCAGGCCCTTGATGCACAACTACTTCGGCAAAGACAGCTGTCTCATTTGTCGCAAGTGTCGCAGAAGGCGCTGCGACGAGTGCGACGGACGGGACGGGGTCAAGGGGTCGAGGTGGTCGAGGTGGTCGAGGTGGTCATGGGGTCGAGGTGGTCGAGGTGGTCGAGGTGGTCAAGGCGGTCAAGACGGTCGAGGGGTCGAGGGGTCGAGTCAGGCCTCCTTGGCATGGGTAAGCCAGCGCAGCAGGGCATGCAGCAAGCGGCTCTGCTGGAGTAGCAGATCATCGATCTCCTTCAAGGCCGGCTGTCCCACCAACCCCAGATCCTCCGCCAGTAGCCGTTGGCTCTCGAGTTCTCGGAGTGATCCGCGAGCGATGCGCACAAGCTGCACGAACTGCGCATCGCTACCCCGTCCCGCCCCTTCCGCGATATTTGACATGATGGAGACCCCGGCGCGCCGCATCTGCGCGGCCAGGCCGTAGCGCTCGGTGGCGGGAAAGGCCTCCGTGAGGCGATAGGTGGCATTGGCGAGGGCCCGGCTGACCCGCCAGGCTTCGAGGTCGCGGTAATTGCCCATGCTACCAACATGGGATGGCACCGCGGGGACCGCGGCATCAATTCTCGGCATGCCGGTACCATTTCTCGACCGCCTCGACCCCTCGACCCCTCGACCCCTGGACCTCTCGACCTCCTTGACCACCTCGACCACCTCGACCCCTTGACCCGTTATAATTGAGCGTGATTCGTCTCCAGCACGTCATCAAGACCTTCCCCAATGGCACGCTGGCCCTCAAGGACGTGTCGTTCCACGTTCCCAAGGGGCAGTTCGTGTTCCTCACCGGCCATTCCGGCGCGGGGAAGTCGACGCTCCTCAAGATGCTCTACGCCGAACTGCGCCCGACGTCGGGCGAAGTGCGGGTGGGCGGCCATCTGCTGCATGCCCTCAAGTCCGATGAGATCCCCCGCCTCCGCCGGCGGCTCGGCATCGTGTTCCAGGACTTCCGCCTGCTGGAAGACCGCACCGCATTCGAGAACATCGCCTTCGCGCTCGAAGTCACCGGCGCCGCGTCCGACACCATTCCGGCCCGGGTCACCCGGGTGCTCACCCAGGTCGGGCTCGCAACCAAGGCGAGCGCCTACCCACGCGAGCTGTCAGGCGGCGAGCAGCAGCGGGTGGCCATTGCCCGGGCGCTGGTGAACGACCCGGCCATCATCCTGGCCGATGAACCCACCGGCAATCTCGACGACCGCGCCACGCTCGGCGTCTTTCAACTGCTCCGGGACATCAACGCCGGCGGTACCGTCGTGGTGATGGCCACGCACGACATGTCGCTGGTGCGGCGCGCCTCGTACCGCATGATTGAAATGCGCGACGGCGCCGTCATCCACGACTCCACGATGGACGACGGGGAGGGCGGCGCATGAGGCTGCTCGCCCGCGAGACCCTGTTGCCGTTCCGCCGCCTGCCGCTCCTCTCGGCGCTCTCGGTCACCACCATCGCCTTCTCGCTCTTCACGGTGGGGCTCTTCGGGCTCATCGCGCTCAACCTCCGCCAGGCGCTGCGCGGGCTGGAGGCGCGGGTGGAAGTGGTGGCGTTCGTGCTCCGGGGCACGCCACCCGAGACGATCACTGTGGCGGCGCAGGACGTGGCGACATTCCCCGAAGTGCTGACGGTGGATTACGTGAGCGAGGACCAGGCACTGGCGCGCGCCCGGCGCGAGCTGGTGGAGTTCCAGGACGCCTATCGCGACCTGCAGACCAACCCCCGGCCCGCCTCGCTCGAGATCCGGCTCAAGGAAGGCTTTCGCGATGCCAGCCACGCCGAGCTGGTGGCCGAGCGACTCCGCAGCTTTCCGTTCGTGGAAGACGTCCGGTTCGGGCGCGAGTGGGTGCAGCGGCTGGACCACATCCGCAACCTGGCCGGGTTGCTGGGCCTGATCATCGGCAGCGTCTTCGCGGTGGTGGCGATGGTCATCATCGGCGTGACGACCCGCATGACCATGCTGCAGCGGGCCCGGGAAATCCGGATCATGCGGCTGGTGGGCGCCACCAACTGGTTCATCCGCGGGCCGTTCATTCTCGAGGGCGCGCTCAAGGGATTGCTGGGCGGTGCGCTCGCCATCCTGCTGTGCTACGCCGGCTTCGCCGTGTTCGCGCGGAGCGCCCCGGCCCTCTCCGGCCTGGTCTTCTTCTCGCCCATTCACATGCTGCTGATCCTCGTGTTCGGCGTGCTGATGGGGTTGCTGGCCAGCCTCGTGAGCGTGGGCCGCCACCTGCGACTGGTGGATGGCCGCACGGAGCGTCGCGGCGCGTGAGACGGCTTGCGGGGCTCGCGGTGCTGCTGCTCCTCACTGCCACGGCCGCGCCAACCTTGCAGGCGCAGTCGGCCAGGGAGCTGCAGGAAAGCCGGCAGCGCCTCGCCGAGATCAAGGCCGAGCGCGAGCGGCTGCAGCGGCAGCAGGCGCAGTTGCAGGGCCAGGTGCATGATGTCGAGGACGAGCTGGACAACATCGAGCGCCAGAAGCAGTCCACCAGCCGCATTGTGCTGGAGATCGAGCGACAGATTGGCGGCCTCACCTCCCAGCTGGATCAGGCATCCGCCGAGCTGGTGCTGGCGCAGGACAACCTCGCCGAGCGGAAGGCGGTGCTCGAGCGGCGGCTGGTGGATATCTACAAGCGCGGCCCGCTTCACACCTGGAAGGTGCTGCTCACCGCCGAATCTTTTGGCGACTTGCTCCGCCGCTACAAGTACCTCTATCTCACCAGCGAACAGGATCGCGCACTGGTCTCGGATGTCGAGCGCCTGCGCGACCGGGTCGCGAGGCAGCGCGGCGAGATCGTGACGGTGAAGGACCAGCTGGACGCCACCCGGGTCGAGCGGGAGCAGGAGCTGAGCCAGTACAGCCGGCTCGCTGATGCGCGGGAGAAGCGCCTCGGTACGCTGCAGCGTTCCGCCCGCGCCAACGCCCAGCGGCTGCTCCAGCTGGAGCGCGACGCGAGCCGCCTGAACAACGTGCTCGCCGCACTCGAGAAGGCGGCACGCGACGAGGCGGCGAAGAGCCGGGCATCCGGAACCCGGAGTGCCCCGATCGGCGGCGCGCTCACCACCGCAAGTCTCGGCCGCCTGGACTGGCCCGTGGAAGGTCGCATCGTCTACCAGTTCGGGCGCGACACGCTGCCCCAGGGCGGGGTGATCCGCTGGAATGGCATTGGCATCGCGGCGGCGCCAGGCACCGCAGTGCATGCAGTGGAAGCGGGACGGGTGCGGCTGGTGGAGACGATGGGCACCTATGGGCTCACCGTGATCCTGGAGCACGGCAACGGCTACTACTCGATCTATTCACACCTGCAGGGCGCAGCAGTGAAGGCAGGAGACGACGTCAAGAAGGGGCAGATCCTGGGCGCCGTGGGCGGGGAGAACTCGGACTACGGGCCGCACCTGCATTTCGAGATCCGGGGCGAAAACCAGATGGCGCTGGATCCGCTGGACTGGCTGCGACGGAAGTGATCGCCCCTGCAGGGGCGATCATTCCGCTATCCCGATCCGCTCCCCCGCCTGCGCCCGCGCACGCAAGAGCGCCGCGCTCGCAAGCGCCAGCACGTCACCCGCGTCCTCGCCAGACGGATGCGGAAAGCCGGCGATGCCGGCCGTGATGGCGGGGACGAGACCGTCAACCGGCTCGTCGGCAAGCCGCACCCGCAGGCGGCGCACCGCTCCCAATGCCTGCTGAGCTCCGGTTTCCGGCAACAGCAGGGCAAAGCTATTCGCGCCGTGGGCCGCCACGAGGTCGGGCGCGCGGAAGGTATCGCGGAGAAGTGCGGCCAGGTGATGGCGGATGCGCTGGGCCATGTTGCCCGGGTCATCGGCGTCCGTGCTTGCAGTGGCGGGAACGTCGTCCATTTCCAGCAGCACGAGGCTGAAGCCGAGCGCGTAGCGCCGCGCCCGCTCAACCTCCTGGCGCATTCGCGTCTCGAGCTCCTCGGTGGTCGCCAGCGCATCGGCACCGGACTCGGCGCGATGCCGCGCCGTGGAGAGGACGGCCGCCCCCGCGTGGTGCAGCTGGGCCACGAAATCCAGTCCGCTGCTGGCGTGCGCGAGCCGCGCCGAGCGGGGCCGGAGCAGGAAGACGCCGGCGACGTCGCCGTTGAGCTTCACCGGAACCGTGATGAGTGACTGCGGCATGGTGGCGGGCGGCGCCAGTTGCCAGTGATGCCGCACCGCCTCGAAGCGCGGATCAGTGCCCGTGTCCCGGATGACCACCGGCTCACCGGTGCGCCGGGCCTCCTCGATCTCGGGATATCTCGCAAGGTCGAGATCCAGGTCCAGCACGCCGGCGTGGCTGTCATCGGCGACCACGCGACCCCGGCCATGTTCTCCCGAGGTGAGCACGAAGGCGCAACGGTCGAGCTCGAGCGCATCAGCCACCCGGCGACAGATCCGCTGCAGGACGTCCTCGGTGCGGTGTGCCGTCACCAGCGCTGACGCAAACGCCAGCGACTCATCGAGCAGGTCGCTGGCGCTCTGGTTTCCGTGCCGCGGCGCCCGGCGCAACTGGAGTCGGAGGCAGAGCTCCGTGAGATTGACCGGCGCGGCGAGCGCATCGGCCGCGCCGGCCCGGAGCGCGGCGACGGTGGCGTCTGGCGCATCCGTGACGAGCGTGACCACGAGCGGCACGCCCGGCCCGAATCCGTAGGCCAGAGCGTCGAGCACGGGCGGCACGTCCGACGCGCCGGCCAGCGTCGCGAGGGCAACGTCCGGCGTGGCGCCGTTGGCGGCCGCCTGTTGCACGTCGTCGGCCTCGGTCACGTGAAATCCGGCGCGGGCCAGTGCCACTTCCAGGCCGGCCGGGCGCGACGGCGCGTGCCCCACGAGGAGCACGGAGAGGTCCACGTTTTCCCGCGAGGAGTCCGTCACACCCGCATGCCATCAGTCCGCAAGCAGGACCTGCTCGGGGCCCATGTATCGGCACAAGGCGGCGTGCACGCGACGCCCGCGCGTGCCACCGCCATTGGCGCCACCGCCATCCAGCTCTTCACCAAGACCCCCAATCAGTGGCGGGAACCGTCGCTCGACACCGGTATCCGCGATGCCTTCCACGCGGCCCTGGAGGCCGAGTCGCTCGCATCCGTGGTGTCGCACGATTCCTATCTCATCAATCTCGCGTCACCCGATCCGGTGCTGCGAGATCGTTCCATCGAGTCCTTCACCCGGGAGCTCGAGCGCTGCGAGCTGCTGGGCATTCCCGGCGTCGTCTCCCATCCGGGAAATTACATGGATGACCGCGACCGTGGGCTCGAGCGGAACGCCGACGCCATTCGCCTCGCACTCGAGCGGGTGCCGGGCCAGGTCCGGATCTACCTCGAAACTACGGCCGGCACCGGCACGGCGCTTGGGAGATCCTTCGAGGAGCTGGCCCGGATCCGGGACCTGCTGCCAGCCGAGTTCCAGGGCCGCATCGCGTACTGCGCTGATACCTGCCATCTCTATTCCGCAGGCTATGACCTGGTGGGCAAGTTCGACGAAGTCTGGGCCGAGTGGGACCGGGTGATCGGGCTCGAGCATCTGGCCTGCCTGCACTTCAATGACTCCAGGACCCCGTTCGGCTCCCGGCGGGACCGGCACGAGCTGATCGGGGAGGGCTCGCTCGGGCCGGAGCCGTTCCGGCGGCTCATGCGCGACCCGCGATTCGCCACGATTCCCAAGATCCTGGAGACTCCCAAGGGGGACGACATGATCACCAATGACCGGCGCGCCATCCAGCGGCTCCGGCGCTATGCGAGGAGTCCGCGTTGACCACCCTCACCTGCCAAGCGCATCTTCCTCCCATGCGACGAGCCTGCTCTCTGGCGCTGCTGCTGGTGGCCACCACGGTAGTGCCGGCCCACGCCCAGGCCACCTACTTCGTGCGAGGCGGCGCGACCTGGTCCTCCGACATCGTGCGCGATGTCTTCACAGCCCCGGTCACGACTCGGCCCGGCCTCGCGCCCACGCTTTTTGCCGGGGTGGATTTTGCGCTGAGCCCCCGGTACGCGCTGGGCCTCGAGGCATCTGCCGGCACGGCCTCGCTGACCACGAGGACACCCAGTGTGCCGGGCTCGGACATGGACCAGGGCCGGATCTGGACCGTCGGGGCACTGCTCAACATGAGCGGCGACCTTGCAGCGTCATTCCGGTGGCGTGCGGGACTCGGCATCCTCCACTATAGCGGCCCCGGTGACGCCGGCATCTTCGCGCGGGGAGGCACCAATCGCGCGCTCTTTGGTGCCGGCGTTGATTACCAGCTGGCCCAGGGCCGCAGCTGGAATCCCGTGATTTCGCTTCGCTATGACTATCACCGGTTCGTGACCGACGAGCTGCGCGCGCAGGGGTTCGGGCTGGAGCAAGGCGTGAATCGCATTTCGCTGTCCATCGGCGTCAGACGGGGGTCCCGATGAAAGCTCACGCACTCATCGCGACTGCCGCGGCGGGCCTCGTCGTGCTCGCGGCCTGCGCCGATATCGGATCGCCCACACGCGGCGACCTCTATGAATTCCGCCAGATCCTCGGGCCCGGCGACACGATTTCGTTTCACTGGCCAGAGGCGCGGATGCCGCTGAAGTTCTGGGCCAAGGACACGCTCAGCCTCCCGCTGCACGTCGACTCGGCGATTGCGGTCTGGCAGCGCCAGTTCCTGTATCATGAATTCACCGGCGAGCGGGTCGCGGACTCCGCCGATGCCGACGTGATCGCGACGATCGGTTTCCCGCCGGGGGGCGGCGGCATCCTCCTCGGCGCAGCCGACGCCTGCCAGGCAGCCACCGATATCCAGCTCGACCCGGAGACCCGGGTCCTGACGCCACCCGTGCACATCTACATCGCGCCGCGTTTCCTGGCCGATCTGCCGGAGACCCAGGCCTGCTTCAACATCGTGGCGATTCATGAACTGGGGCACGCGCTCGGCATCCTGCGGCACTCATCCAACCCGCTGGATATCATGTTCTCCAACCCGACCGTTCCCCTGCCGAGTGAGCGGGACCGGAACACTGTGCAGATCATGTATCACTGGCCCATGAACGTGACCGTCGAACCATGAGGATGCCCTGAACCCGCCGCCATCACCCGACCGCCGAGCCGACGCCCTTCGCTATCATGAAGAAGGGCGGCCAGGAAAGATCCAGGTCGTTGCCACCAAGCCGACCCAGAACCAGCGCGATCTCTCGCTCGCTTACACACCGGGCGTGGCGGAGCCGTGCCTGGCCATTCGCGACCGGCCGGAGGATGTCTATCGCTACACCGCCAAGGGCAACCTGGTGGCCGTCGTGTCGAACGGCACCGCCGTGCTGGGTCTTGGCAACATTGGCCCCATGGCCAGCAAGCCAGTCATGGAGGGCAAGGGCGTCCTTTTCAAGACCTTCGCCGACCTGGACGTCTTTGACCTGGAGATCAACGCGCCCGATCCCGAGGAGATCATCCGGTTCTGCCAGATGCTGGAGCCGGCGGTCGGCGGCATCAACCTCGAGGACATCAAGTCGCCCGACTGCTTCGTGGTCGAAGAGCGCCTCCGCGAGACGCTCTCCATCCCGGTCTTCCACGACGACCAGCATGGGACGGCGATCATCTCCGGCGCTGCGCTCCTCAACGCGCTTGAAGTCACCGGCCGCGACATCGGCGACGTGCGTGTGGTCTTCGTGGGCGCCGGCGCCGCGGCCATCGCCACGGCGGAGCACTATGTCCGCCTGGGCGTGCAGCGCGGCAATGTCCTCATGTGCGACCAGCATGGCGTGATCCGGCCCGGACGGGAAAGACTGGATCCCTACAAGGCACGATTTGCGAATCCCGACGCGCCCGCGACGGTCGAGGAGGCCTTTGAAGGCGCGGATGTGTTCGTCGGGCTCTCGGCGGCAGGGGCTGTCTCCGCCGACCTGATCCGGCGGATGGCGCCCGACCCCATCGTCTTCGCGCTGGCCAATCCGACACCGGAAATCATGCCGGACGTGGTGCGCGAGGTACGGCCGGACGCGGTGATTGCCACCGGCCGCACTGATTATCCCAACCAGGTCAACAATGTCCTGGGATTTCCCTTCATCTTCCGGGGCGCACTGGACGTGCGGGCACGTGCCATCAATGAGGAGATGAAGATGGCGGCGACGCGCGCACTCGCCGCGCTCGCGCGTGACGACGTGCCCGAGGTCGTGCTGCGGGCGTATAACCTCCCGTCCCTTCGCTTCGGCCGGGACTACCTGATCCCCAAGCCGTTCGACCCGCGGGTGCTGTTGTGGGTGGCGCCGGCGGTGGCGTGGGCCGCCATTCACTCTGGCGCGGCCACCGAACTGCTCGACCTCGATGAATATCGCTCGCACCTGGAAACCCGACTCGGCCACGGACGCGCGGTGATGCGCGGGCTGATGAATCGCGCAGCCGCCAATCCGCAGCGCGTGGCCATGACTGATGCGGATGATCCGCGGGTCATTCGGGCCGCCCGCATCCTGGCGGACGATGGCATTGCCAATCCGGTGCTGATCGGCGAGCGGAAGCTCATCGAGAACGCGGCACGCGAGGCCGAGGTGGCATTGCTGGGGCTCGCCATCGTGGATCCGGCGGAGTCGGACCGGTTGCAGGACTACGCCGAGCAGTTCTGGAGCCGGCGTCAGCGGCGCGGGGTGACGCGGCAGGAAGCGGAGCACCGGCTGCGGCAGCCGGAATATTTCGGCGCCATGATGGTCGCCGAGGGCGATGCCGACGCCGTGGTGCTGGGTGAAAACCAGCATTATCCGCGGGCCATCCGGCCGGCCATCGAGGCGGTGGGTGCGTCGCCCGACGCCGCGCTGGCCGGCATCTACATGATGGTGACACCGGCCGGCGAGGTTCATTTCTTTGCTGACTGCACCGTGAACATCGATCCGGACGCGGAGCGGCTGGCCCAGATTGCGATTGCGGCGGCCGAGTACGTGACGTCGCTGGGCATCGAGCCCAAGGTGGCCATGCTCTCGTTCAGCAACTTCGGATCGGTCCGGCATCCCAGCCAGCAGAAGGTGGCGGACGCCGTCGCGAGGCTCCACCGCCTGCGGCCCCACCTCAAGCTGGACGGGGAGATGCAGGCCGACACGGCGGTGCTGGAATCGCTGCTGCAGAAGCGTTATCCCTTCAGCCGGTTGCAGGGACCGGCCAACGTGCTGATTTTCCCTGATCTGGACGCGGCCAACATCTGCTACAAGCTGCTCGGCCGCCTGGGGGGCGCTCACGCGATCGGTCCCATCCTGGTGGGACTGGCAGCCCCCATTCACGTGCTGGAGCGCGATTCCGGCGTGGATGACATCGTCAACATGAGCGTGATTGCCGCGGTGGACGCGCTGGAGCGCGGCCGCCAGCCCGGTCACGCTTCCGCCCGTCAAAGACCGTGAAGGAGCTTATGTCCACCGAGCGCACCGCTGTTCGTCCCGAGGCCACGTCGCCTGCGCGCCATGGCATCTCGGCCCAGACCATCCACGCCAACCTGATCGAGCCGGAGCTGGTGGAGCACGCACTTCGCCGTCACGAAGGCCGCCTGAGCGACTTTGGCGCCTTCACCGCCGAGACGGCGCCTCATACTGGCCGCTCGGCGAAGGACAAGTTCCTGGTGGACGAGCCCTCGACCAGCGCGGATATCTGGTGGGACAAGAATGCGAAGATGAAGCCGGAGGATTTCGATCGGCTGCACGCAGATGTGAAGGCGTACCTCAGCGACGCCGAACTGTTCGTGCAGGATCTCTACGGTGGCGCGGACCCGGCCAGCCGGCTGCCGGTGCGCTTCTATACGCCGAGTGCGTGGCACGCACTCTTCGTCCGCAACATGTTCATCCGGCCCGAGCGCACCGAGCTGGCCGGCTTCGAGCCACGCTTCACGGTGCTCCATGCGCCCGAGTTCCAGGCCAGTCCGGACACGCACGGGTGCCGCACCTCCACCGTGATCGCCATCAACTTCGCCAAGCAGCTCGTGATCATCGCCGGCACTCGCTATGCCGGCGAAATGAAGAAGTCGATCTTCACCATCCTCAACTACCTCATGCCCAAGCAGGGCATCCTCGGGATGCACTGCTCCGCCAACATCGGCAAGGACGGCGATACGGCCGTCTTCTTTGGCCTGTCGGGCACCGGCAAGACTACCCTCTCGGCAAATCCCGAGCGCCAGCTGATCGGCGACGACGAGCATGGCTGGAGCGACACCGGCGTCTTCAACTATGAGGGCGGGTG
This sequence comes from Gemmatimonadales bacterium, assembly GCA_035708725.1. Taxonomy (GTDB): domain Bacteria; phylum Gemmatimonadota; class Gemmatimonadetes; order Gemmatimonadales; family GWC2-71-9; genus CAMLHP01. The sequence continues at coordinate 11,848 of DASTFH010000118.1, forward strand.
CTACGCCAAGGTCATCAAGCTGCGGGCGGAAACCGAGCCGGAGATCTGGAGTGCGACGCGCCGCTTCGGTACCGTGCTCGAGAACGTCACGCTCGATCCGGCCACGCGGTCCATCGACTATGACTCCGATGCGCTCACCGAGAACACCCGCGCCTGCTATCCGATCCACTTCATTGCCAATCACGCGCCGGGTGGCCGGGGCGGCGTTCCGAAGCACATCGTCCTGCTGACGGCGGACGCCTATGGCGTCATGCCGCCAATTGCCCGGCTCACGCCCGAGCAGGCGATGTACCATTTCCTGTCCGGCTACACCGCCAAGGTGGCCGGCACCGAGCGCGGCGTCACCGAGCCCACCGCCACGTTCTCGGCATGCTTCGGGGCGCCGTTCCTTCCGCTCCCGCCGGGCGTCTACGCCAGGATGCTGGGTGAGAAGATCGCCAGGCATGGCGTGCGGGTCTGGCTGGTGAACACCGGCTGGACCGGCGGGCCCTACGGCACTGGCAGCCGGATGAAGCTGAGCCATACGCGCGCCATGGTGCGCGCGGCGCTGAGTGGCGCGCTCGACAGCGTGAGCTACAGGAAGGATCCGGTGTTCGGCATCGAGGTGCCCACGACGGTGCCCGACGTGCCGAGCCCCGTGCTCGACCCGCGGAGCACATGGAGCGACGGCGCCGCGTATGACGCGCAGGCGAAGAAGCTCGCCGGCATGTTCCGGGACAATTTCAAGCAGTTCAAGGATGTGCCCGATGCGGTGCGGGCTGCGGGGCCCGCGGCCTGAGGCCGGAGGACGCGGGACGCGAAACGCATGACCTGTGTCTCGCGTCGCATGTCCCGCGTCCCGCGTCCACTCGCATGACTCGCCCTGATCCCGATGTAATTCGCGATCCGCTCTGGGACAACATCCGCCTGGACGCCGCTGCACTGGCCGTGCTCGACACGCCGCCGGTGCAGCGGCTTCGTTATATCCGCCAGCTGGGGCACGCCTTCCTGGTTTACCCCGGCGCGACGCATACCCGATTCGAACATGCGCTCGGTGCCTATCACCTGACCTGCCGGGCGCTTGGCTCACTCGCCGACCGCGGCGAGCTGGACGATGTGCCCGAGGGGGAACGGCTCGCGGTCCGCCTTGCCGCGCTGCTGCATGACATTGGGCACTATCCATTCTCCCATGCGCTGGAGGAGGCAGGCTTCCCCTCGCACGAAGCGCAGGGCGTCTCACTGCTCCCTGGCGGCGAACTCGGCGCCGTGCTCCGGAGCATCGGCGGCGAAGGCCTGGCCGAGCGGATCGGCGCGCTCATCCGGGGCCGGAGCTCGAGTCCGCTCCAGGGCTTGATCAGCGGCAGTCTCGACCTCGACAAGATTGACTACCTGAGCCGGGACGCACGGATGTGCGGGGTGCCGTACGGCACCGTCGACGTCGACCGGCTGCTGGCGGCCATCACGGTGGTGGATGGAGTGGACCGGTGCGAAATGGGCGTGCACGAGAAAGGCGTGAGCGCGCTCGAGTCGCTGCTCTTTGCCAAGTACCAGATGTACCGCAACGTGTACTGGCATCACGCGGTGCGCTCGGCCACGTGCATGTTCAAGCGCGCGGCGCGCGCGGCGGTGCTGGCCGGCGTGCTGGAGATGCAGGACGTCGCCGGGCTCACCGACGACGCGTTCATGGAAATCCTGATGCAGCACGATCCGATGGGACTCGCGCGCGCGGTGCGTGAGCGGCGCCTCTACAAGCGGCTGTGGGACATCCCGGCGAGCGACGTGCAGGCCGCGTCCGCGGAATGGCTGGATGGCGATGCCGAAACCCTGGAAGCCGTGGAGGACGCGCTCGCCCGGGAAGCTGGCCTTGCGCCGGGGGAGCTGCTGCTCGACTTCCCTTCCCGCCCGTCGATGCTCTCGGTGGACCTGCCGCTCCGGCTGCGGGACGGCGGGGTCGAGCGGCTGACCGACGCGGGACGCGCCGGGCACCTGGGCCTGCCCCGGGTGGCAGAGGAACTGTACCAGAGCGCCCGCCGACTGCGGGTGTTCAGCGCGCGCCCGGCGACGTTGTCGCTCGAGCGGGTGGTGAAGGCTGTTAGTGCTTAGCGCAGCGAGCTGAGAGCTACGAGGTGCGAGCACTGTCACTCTGAGGCCGCGGAGCGGCCGAAGAGGCGGGACCTGTGGCAGGCTTCGGCCCCTTCGCTTCGCTCAGGGTGACAAATCGCCACTGTGCTACCCCTCGCTCCCACCCCTAACCCCTGGCCCCTCCATGACCTCCCCCTCCCCCACCCCCCAGGACATCCGCCGAGGACTGCGGCAGGCGGGTGGCACCCCGCCGGCGCGCCCGCCGGTGGACGTGCGGCACAAGCTGGCGCTGGCGGGGCTGGTGGCGGTGCTCGTCGGCCTCGCAATCCTGCTCTATCTGCTCCGCTTCCAGGTCTTTGATTTCCTCGGTCCTTACCGGCAGCTGGCCCAGCGGCTCACCCGCGGCGTGATGTTCGCGACGCTGGTGGTCGGGATCTCGCGCGCGATTCAGGTCTTCTTTGTGGACCGGATGGATGACGAGGTGTCGCGATACAACTTGCGGCGTATCGTGCGACTGCTGACGGTGGTGGTGATCGCCTTCATCGCGATTTCGGTGATCTTCCGCAACTGGTATGCGGCGGTCGTCTCGCTGGGGCTCATCTCCCTCGTGCTGGGATTTGCCCTGCAGACGCCGATCACCAGCTTCATCGGCTGGATCTACATCCTGGCGCGGGAACCGTACCGGGTGGGGGACCGCATCCAGATTGGTGAGACCACGGGGGACGTGCTGGACCTGAGTTACCTCGACACCACCCTCTGGGAATTCGGCGGCCCGTACGTGTCCACCGACCATCCCAGCGGCCGCATCATCAAGTTCCCCAACGCCAACGTGCTCACGACCGCGGTCTACAACTATTCGTGGCCGCTCTTTCCGTACATCTGGAACGAGATTGCCGTGCAGGTGGGTTACGACAGCGATCTCGCGTTCGTCACCAGCACGATGCGCGAGGTGGTGACCGAGGAACTGGGTGCGACGATGGAGGCACGCATCGAAACGGTGCGCGGGCTGCTGGCGCAGACGCTGGTGGATCAGCTCACGATCCGGGACCATCCGGTTGTCATGGTGCGGGTCAACGCGAACACCTGGCTGGAGCCGTTCGTGCGCTACCTGGTGGATCCCAAGCGCGCGGGCGAGGTAAAATCGAGGCTGACCGAGAAGCTCGTTGCCCGGCTGGCCGCCGAACAGGAGCGGGTGCGGTTCCCCAAGGGGGATTCGCGGTAACGCGTCACCGCGCCCCCACCACCGGATACTCGCCCGAGGGCGTGTCCGACGTCTCGATGCGAATGACGATGGCGGTGATGTTGTCGAGGCCGCCCCGCCGATTCGCTTCCGCAATCATCTGGTCCACCGAGCGCTGGGGGCCACCATCGGACTTGAGCAGGCGCCGCAACTGTTCGTCTTCCAGCATGCCGGTGAGCCCGTCTGAAGCAAGCAGCAGCAGGTCTTCCGATTCGAGCGAACCGAAGTAGATGTCCGGCGTGACTTCCATGCCGGCCCCCACGCAGCGGGTGATGACGTTGCTGTACGGGTGCACCCGCGCCTGCTCCGGCGTGAGCAGCCCCGCGTCCACCTGCTCCTGCACGTAGCTGTGGTCCTTGGTGATCTGGCGGAGCCGGTCGCCGCGCAGGAGATAGGCCCGGCTGTCGCCCACCTGGCCGATCAGGTACCGGTCGGGCAGGAGCACGAGGGCCGTGAGCGTGGTGCCCATGCCACGCTTGTCATGCTCGGAGAGGGTTCGCGAAAAGATGGCCTCATTGGCCTTGCGGATGGCATTGTGCATCCGGGTGGCCAGCTCCTCGTCGCTCAGGCCGCGATACTGGCCCAACTCCTCGGCGACGATGCGCACGGCCATCTCGCTCGCAACCTCCCCGGCTGCGTGCCCTCCCATGCCGTCGGCCACGATGAAGATGCCGCGGTCGGCAAGCATGAGAAAGTTGTCTTCGTTGCCCGAACGTACGACACCAACGTCGGTCCGGGCGGCGCAGGAGAAGTGCACGTGCCTCCGCTAACGCGAGAGCAGCAGGTACGCCGCGAGCCCGGCCGCCACCGCCACCAGCACGGCCAGCGTGAGCCAGGAGCCGCGGCGACGCGGTTCGGGGGTGGGGGGCGGCCGGCGCACGATGGGCCGCCGGACCGATGCCTCTGGTACCGGCGCCGGTGCCGCAGCCACGGGGGAGGCGACCTCCACCCGGGGCATGGCACGGGTGCCGTCCTGCTCCTCCGGCGCTCCATCGTCCAGCGGCTCGAACAGGACCGAGACCTCGCCAAACCGGAGGGTCGCGCCCGGCGCCAGCGCCACTTCGCTGGTAACCGGCTCGCCCTCCATAAAGGTCCCATTGGTGGAACCAAGATCGGCCAGGATCCAGACACCGCCGCGCCGCTGGATCTTGGCGTGCATGGTGCTCACGCTCGGATCCGCCAGCACCAGGTCATTGTAGTCCGCCCGGCCGACGTTGATCATCGGGACCGAGAGCGTGAGCCGGTCACCCTTGCGCGGGCCCGACCGGAACAGAACGGAGACCAGCGGCGCAGGCCCCGGCTCGGGCACCGGCGTCGGCCGGAATGCCGCCACGCCGAACATGGTGTCGCTGAGCCGCTGGTGCGCCCCGGCCGGCGGCGCCTTTCCGGCATGGAACCGGAATTCCTCACTGCCGATCCGGATCACGTCGCCGGACTTGAGCCGGCGCTCGCCCACGACACGCTCGCCATTCAGCAAGGTCCCGTTCACGCTGGCATCGAGGAGCAGGAAACCGGCGGAATCGCGATGCAGCTCCGCGTGCCGGCGCGATACATCGTCGCCAGGCGCCACCACGTCGGCCCCCGCCTCGCGGCCGAACACCAGTGGTCCCGCGCCGATCGGGTATTCCCTGCCGTCGGTGAGGCAGACTACCCGCGCTCCGTCCTCCGGCGCCGCCGGCATCTGGATCGCGGGCGCGATGCGCGTGCTGCCCGACCGGGATTCATCCACCACCAGGATCTCCTGTCTGCCGATTACGAGCTTGTCGCCGTGCAACAGCGGCGTCGGCTCCGCGCCCAGCTGGATTCCGTTGACCAGCACTTCAGACCCGTCCACCGCGCGAACCGCCGCCGACCCGTCAGGCCATCCCTGGATGACCGCGTGCCGGCCGGAGACGCGCTGGCCAAAGACGGGGATGCTGGCCCCGTCATCGGAGCCAATGGTCATCTCACCGGCAGCGACGCTGTAGCGCCGCCCGCCGACATCGAGCTGAATCATGCGAATGCCGCCCGTCCGCGTGAGAGTGAACGCCCCAAACGTACTCCGCCGTGAATTAGGCGCGCAAGCAGGACGTCACGCACTCCGCCGAACTTCGGTGCTGCCGGCCTGCAGCAGGTAGAGCCGCTGATATAGTCCCTCCCGGGCCAGGAGGGCCCGATGAGTGCCCCGTTCCCGGATCTCCCCGTGGTGGAAGACCAGGATCTCGTCGGCATGCAGGACGGTGCTGAGCCGGTGCGCCACGACAATGGCGGTGCGGCCTCGCATCAGTTCGACGATGGCCTGCTGGATCTGGGCCTCCGCCTCCGCGTCCACCGAGCTGGTGGCTTCGTCCAGCACCAGAATGCGCGGGTCTCGTGCCAAGGCGCGGGCAAAGCTGAGCAGTTGCCGCTCGCCCACGCTCAGGTTGCGGCCGCGCTCGGCCAGCTGGTGGCCGTAGCCGGCCGGAAGGCGGCGCACGAAACGGTCGGCACCGACCCGGGTGGCGGCCTGTTCCGCCTGCGCCGCTGGAATGGCTGCATCCAGGACCAGGTTGTGCAGGATGTCCCCCGTGAACAGGAAGAGATCCTGCTGCACGAATCCGATGAGCCCCCTGAGATCGTGCGTCGATATCTGCCGGATGTCCACTCCATCGATCGTGATTCGACCGCGCACCGGCTCGTAGAAGCGCAGGAGCAGGCTGATGACGGTCGTCTTGCCGGCGCCGGTATGGCCCACGATGGCTACCGTCCGCCCGGGCGCCGCAACGAAGGAGACGCCCTCGAGCACCCAGGGCCCCGCCTCCGAGTAGCGGAACCAGACATCCTCGAAGCGGACTTCACCGCGCGCCGGCGTGGGCAAGGCCGCCGGCGTCTCCGGTTCCAGGACGGTGACCGGCTCGTCGAGCAGCTGGAAGATTCGCTCGCTCGAGGCCATGGCGCTCTGGAGCAGGTTCACCTTTTCGGAAATATCCTGCAATGGCTGGAAGAAGCGGCGGCTCAGCTGGATGAACGCGGCGAGCACGCCGACCGTGAGCGTGCCGCCCAGGGCCCGGAGCCCGCCGTACCAGAGCAGCAGTGCCAGGGCCAGGGATGAGAGGAACTCGACCACCGGGAAGAAGATGGCGTACACGGTGATGGAGCGCAGGTGCGCCTCGAGCTGCGATCGGTTGAGCCGGTCGAATTCGTCGTAGCCCGCCTGTTCCCGTCGGAAAAGCTGGACCACCCGCATGCCCGACAACTGCTCCTGCAGGTAGGCGTTGAGCCGCGCAAGCCGGATCCGGATGTCGCGAAACGCCTCGCGCACATGCTTCCGGAAGACGGTCGCGGTGAGCCAGACCAGCGGAATGACGCTGAACGCCACCAGCGCCAGCCGCCAGTTCATGAGCAGCATCATGCCCATGATGGCGGCCAGGGTAAACACGTCGCCGAAGACGGTGACGAGACCCGAGGAGAAGAGCTCGTTGAGGGTCTCCACATCGCTCGTCACCCGGGTCATCAGTCGCCCCACCGGGTTCCGGTCAAAGAAGCTGATCGAGAGCCGCTGCAGATGGCCAAAGATCCGGGTGCGCAGGTCGAGCATCACCCGCTGGCCGATGAGCGTGGTCAGGAGCGTCTGGCCATAGTCCGCCAGGAAATCGAGGGCCAGTGCCAGGATGTACAGGATGGCGAGGTTGCCCAGCAGGCTCGCGTCGCCACGGGGGATGGCGACGTCGAGCGCGTACTGCGTGAGCCTCGGCCCCACCAGCGCGAGCCCCGCGCTCACCAGCAGCAGCGCGAGCGCTGCGAACGCCAGCTTCAGGTGCGGACGCAGGTATCCAAGCAGGCGTCGCAGGAGCCGGGCATCGTAGGCCTGGCCCAGGGGTTCTTCGGCGTCGCTCATGGGGCGGCAGTCTGGGGCTTGCCCGGCCCGTCATCGGCATGCGGCGCGATGCCAATCGTCTGCAGCCCCTTCTGCACCCACCGGGCAAAGATCAGGAATCCGAAGCCGACCGTGTACCAGCTCAGGATCAGCCGCCACAGCAGGGTGTAGAGCGGCGTAAGCGGATTGGGCACTTAGACCGACATCACGGCGGCAGACATGACTTCGGCGATGCCGGATGCGCCCGGGGTCGGGGCAAAGTAGAGCAGGAAGGCAATGAACGTCTGGAGCAGCAGGACATCCACGAAATTAGTGTGGATGCCCAGGGCGCGAAGGGTCACATACCCGGCCAGCAGCTTGTTGGCGTGCGAAGGTCCGGAGAGAAGAATGCAGAGGAAGACCGAAAGCCAGCCCTTGGGGCTATTGAGCTTGACCAGATGCCCGTGAGCCTCGTCCAGCCCGGTCCTGACCCCGTCGATCTTGGTGGCGAACCGCGTGCTGCGGCGCCCCAGCCAGGCTGCCAGCCGGTCGAGCAGGTTGCGCACCAGCCTGGGGAAGATCATTACCAGCACCAGCAGCGCGCCAAGGCCGGCAAAGATGGTGAGACTGCCCAGGAAGAGATCGTAGAGCGACAGCCCGAGCACGTTACCCTGCGTGCCGAGCGCCTTCCCTGCCCCGGCGAGGAGCGCGAGCGGGCCGGCGATCGCGAAGAACCCCACCGTGCCCACAAACCCCATCAGCGCGCAGGTCGCGGCGACTGGCAGCGGGATGCCGTAGCGGCGCATGGTGTACATCATCATCGGGAACGCGCCCGACTGCAGGGGGGTGATGTACGCCGCCCACGCACTCATGCCGCCCGCGAGCACCATCCCCTTGAGCGATGGCCGGGGCATGAGCTGCCGGGCCACGACCCAGAGCCGCAGGCCCCCGCCAATCCAGTCCATCGAGGCCAGCCCCAGCCCGGCCAGCAGCCAGATCCAGTGCACATTGCGGAGACCTTCCGCGAACGCGTCCAGGTTGTTGCCGTACCAGAGCGTGAGCCCGAAGCCGATCAGCGACGCGGCCACGAAGATCTGGAAGCCGCGGACCAGGACCTTCGGTGTCAGGAGTTTGGCCATGAAGCCGGGAAGTTTAACGGCGGAACGAAAGGTCGGACAGGAGCGCACCCACCCGAAACTTTCCCGAAACCTGCGCTCCAACTATTCTTCGCGCGTGTCAGTGATTCGTGTCGTGAATGCCCGCCAGCACAACCTCAAGGGGATCTCCGTCGAGCTGCCCCACCGCTCACTCGTGGTGGTGACGGGACCCTCGGGATCGGGCAAATCCTCGCTGGCGTTTGACACGATCTACGCCGAGGGCCAGCGGCGCTACATCGAGTCGCTCTCGACGTACGCCAAGCAGTTTCTCGAGCGGATGCCCAAGCCGGATGTGGACCGGATCGAGGGGCTCGCGCCTGCCATTGCCATCGAGCAGCGCAATCCCGCCGTCTCCAGTCGCTCGACCGTCGGAACCGCCACCGAGATCTACGATTTTCTCCGGCTCCTCTGGGCCCGCATCGGCCAGCCGTTCTGCCGCCGCTGCGGCGCGCCGGTCCGGCGCGAGACACCGGAGATAGCGG